>NZ_JACBZO010000002.1 GCF_013409005.1 Demequina lutea | reverse complement strand
CAAGGGCGTTGAGGGAGGAAGGTCGCGCAGCGGCCTCGCCGGACCAAAACGCCGCTGATCCCACATCGTGGGTCAGCGGTTGCGCCCCAGGCGGGCGCCGATAATCGTCAAGCCGGACAGGGAAAGACGTCTGTGATGGGTCAGGCGCCCCGACGGGGCGCGGCCCACGTCGACCACCGGTCGACGCTGCCGGAACCCTCGTGGGGACCGGCATCCACAGCGCCGGCCAGCTCGCACGTGCGGATACTTTGTGCCGTGCGGGCGGGATGGTCGGCGCTCGGAGCTCGAGTGAGCCACCACACCTGGTGGTGTCCCCACTCCCCTGGTGTCCGCCGGCCGCCACCTTGTGGGGGCACCGGCGGCGCCGGTGCCCCGCCACTAGGGGTGGCGGGGCGTGGGGGTTAGGCGGCGGTCGCGTGGGCGAGCCAACCGGGGGGCATGTCCATGTCGACGGCCGCGCTCACGAGGGCCGCGAACCGGTAGTCACGGTCTGCGTGTCGGGCTTGGGTGAGGTACGCGGGCATCGCGGCAGGCGTCGCGTCGGGGCTGCTCGTCGACAATCGAACCGAGCTTGCCCTGCGGTGGCTCGACCGCGCCGTCGACGCGGGCTTGTCAACCCCGCAGGGGCCGTGAAGCCGAAGCTGCGTAACTGCTGGCAGGCGAGTGTGGCGCCACGTGTGGCGCTTGACAACCGGGAACGCAGCGGCAGCGCAGTGACCATCGCGCATGAGGGACACATGATCGGCCCACGGAATGGTGCGGGGATCGCGCGCGTAGCGCGCTCGTTCGTCGAGCGTGCTCGACGCGGTTGCGGGCGGGTGCCCGTAACCATCACGCCCTTGGGCGTGGTGTGCGTAGCGGGCGCCGCGGTGGATCCGCGGGTGTCCGCTTGTCCGGCCGCCTCCGTTGCGGCCGGGAGGATTGCGGAGCTTGTGAGTGTTGGTGTGGGCGAATCGTGCGCGCAGCATGCACGGTCTCGCTGTGCCAACACCCGCAAGCGGTGGTGTGGGTCCCGCTGTCCCTGGGCGGTGGTCAGGCAGACACCCTCCAAGGTGTCGGGCTGTCCACGGTCCCGGGCGTCGGGGGGCAAACCCGGCCAGTTGCGCGGCGAAGCTGAACGGGTGCCGGCCTCGATGGCCAGCGCCCGAGCACAGCGGTCAGGAGGGCAGTCCGGCCGGCCACGCCGGCCGGGCCACCGCGGGGGCGCCGACCTTCGGGCGGTGGCCCCGCGCGCAACCCCTCTCCACGAGCGGCACACCCGCCCACACCGTGGAGCAGGACCACGTCCTTCACGCCTTGGGGTGTGGGGGCGTGTGGTTGGTTACTGTTCGGTCCAGCCTGGTCGCATACCCGTTTCGAGGGCTTGGCGCACCAGGTCGCGAGCCGCGCGCGTCGCGCGTCCTGGCACCGCGCCAGCATTTCCGTGGTGAGCGTCCGAGCGACGCGCGACCCCCGCGCCTGGTGTGGGTGCGGGGGTCGGGGTGCCGGTTATTCTATGCGGGTGGCCCATCCGGGGGTGAGTCCTGCCTGGGTGGCGGCGGTGATGAGTTGGGCAAGCCTGGCGAACGTGGGCATGTCCTCGGCGACCGTGATCGCGTCGTGTGCGTAGGTGAGTGCGGCGGCGGTGTCGTTGTGCCAGAACGCGAGCATGGCGAGCACTGTGAGGGCGCCGGTCTGTGACATGGGGGTCTTGGCGTGTGCGTGGACGTCCCACAGCATGACTGCTTTGGCGCGTAGTGCGTCGGTGTCGGGCTTGATGCCCTCGGGGCCGTTGGGGTTGGCGGTGCCGAGGAATGCGCCCAGGACTTCGCGCACTCCGGGGGTGCTGGGGTCGACGGCGAGGCGTCGGGCTAGGCCGTAGTCCTCGCTGTCGTCAGTGACGGCGATCACGAGGGCGTCGCGTCCCGCGATGCTTGTCGCGAGAGCGGCGACGGCTCCCAGAAGTGCGGGTGTGGTCACGTCGGGGTAGGTGTCATCTGCGCACGCCTTGAGCAAGGTGAGCGTCTGTTCAAGGGCCTTGGGTCGGGCCTCTGCGGGCCACAACTGGCCTTCGACCTTGCGCGCCTTGGCGAGCGCGTTGGCGGTGGGCGCGTTGATGGTGCGGGACGCGGTCACGGGGTCTTGGTCGATGATGCGGGCGTTGGTGCCGTCCTCGTCGGTCACGATGCCGTTGGTGACGTAGTGCACGAAGACGCTGGCGACGTGCTCGGACAGGAATGCGCGGGTCGCTTCGGTCACGGCGGCGTGCTCGGCGTGGCCTCCTTCAGAGTAGATGCCGAGGAGGACGCCTGCGATTTGGTGGGCGTCGAACTGCTTCGCGAACGCGTGAAGGATGTGCTCGCGGGTGTCGAGGTCCGTGACGGTGGCGAGGTCGGCGCGGTAGATCGCGCGTACTGCGGAGTGCTTTGACATGGCGATGACCATGAGGGATTCGCGGGGGAGGAAGCCGAGTTTGGCTGGCACCTGTGCGAGGGTTTCGGTGATGGTGAGCCGCTGGACGTTTGACATGATTTGTGCCTTTCGGTTTCGGGCCTCGGGGGCCTCGCTATCGGCGTTTGCCGATGCCTCAATTCTAGCAGGAGTGGCCGACAAATGGGGCCATAAACGGGGGGTTTGTGGCGATGTTTTGGGGAGGGGTTTCCCCCGGGACCGCGCATTGTTGCGGGTCTCGGGGGCTCTCGATTATGTGAACTCGATGTGTGTGCCGTTGGGGATGGTGAGGGCGGCTCGACAGCACGCGGTGAGGAAGAACGCCACGTGGAAGTCGCCCCCGTCGGATGAGGGGCAGTCGATGTAGGTTTCGCCGTCGGTGGTGGTGGTGATCTGGGCGTCTTGTTGGGTCCATGACACGTCGATGTCGATGAGGTCCGTGACCTTGCGGCCACATGTGGGGCATCGGGGCTTGTCCGGGTTGAGCGCGGCGCATGGTCCGTAGTTGCCGGTCATGGCCTCCGCGAAGCCCGACAAGATCGTGGTGAGGAATCGGGCTTGGTCGGTTGCTGGTGTGGCGCGGTAGTGGGCCAGTAGTTCGGTGGTGGTCATGAGTGTGTCCTTTCGGGCTCGGGGGGTTAACCGTTGATGAGGGCGCGTAGGACGGTGGTAGCGATTCGCCAGTGCAGGCCGTCGCCGGTGTCTTTCAGGTCGAGTGCCTCGGCCGCCCAGGTGAGTTGTTCGCCGTAGATGTGGCTGGCGTAGTCCTCTAGGTCGTGCGTGTCTTGTGCGCGGACGGCGGGGCACTCGTCGCCGTGGCGGGGACACGTGAGGGTGTCGAGGACGAGCCAGTCGCCCTGGTCGGACACCTCGAAGGTGATGTGCGTGACGTGGGCGCAGTGTTCGAGGGTGTTGGCGATGGTGGTGATGAGCGCTTCGCGGATCTCGTCTTGGATGGCGTCGATGGTGCGTTGGGTGGCGGCGATCATGGCGCCGCGACGGTCGAGGGTGCGTTGGGTGGTCATGGGTGTGTCTCCTTGGCTGTGGGGGTGCCCCGGCCCACGGTGTGCGCGGGCCGGGACTGGTGGTTACGCGGCGGCGCTCGCCTCGGGGGCTTCGGGTGCGGGTTCCGTGTCACAACCGAGGGCGGTGGGCTGGGTGCGGGTGAAGGTGGCGACGCCTTTGGTGAGGTCGTGGCCGATAGCGTCGGCGTCAATGATGAGGTCGGTGCGCTGGCCGGTGTCGCTGTCCCAGTCGTGAGTGGACAGGCGTCCACGGACCACGACAGGCTGGCCCTTGGCGAGGGAGTCCTTCACGTTGATCGCGGCCTCACGGAACACTCGAACTGTGAACCATTCCGTTTTTCCGTCGGTCCACTCTTGGCGGGTTCGGTCAAAGTGGCGGGCGGTGCTGGCGAGGCGGAATGAGGTGAGGCGGGTGCCGGTGGGGCCGACGATGTGCTTGGGGTCGGTGGCTACCCAACCTGTCACGCTGATGGTGAGGTCGTTCATGGGTGGTTCTCCTTTTCAGGTTCGGGCCCTTTCGGGCCTCATGTCGGCGGGTGCCGATGCCTCAATTCTATTGGGGGGGTCTGACATGTGAGAGGGGTCGACGGGGGGTGTTGTGCCTGCTAGTGCCGGGGTTGGGTGAGGTGAAACGGGGACCGGACCCCTTGATCGTCAAGGCCGCTTTTTGCCTGCCGGCTGCGCCCTGTTGTCCGCTCGTCGACGCGGGGATTTGCGCGAGCTGCGCGCGGTGGTTGATGAGTACCGCGTAGCGGTGCGTTGGGCACTGGAGGTGCCCCCACTCCCCAGCTGCAGGCGGGGCGCGTCACGCCCCCGTGGGGGCGGGGTGGTTGCGTTAGGGATCGTTACCCGGAGGGCCAAGACACCCTTGGGTGGCTTGGGGAGGCCGCTTCGCGGCCGAGTAGAGCCCAGGTCGGGCTTGCCCGACAGCGCCCATGCCGTGGCGGTGGCACGCGGAAGTGGACAACATTATCGACGCCTGGCACTGACGCTGCTGCGCCCGCTTCGCAAGGCTCAGATGACTCTTTTCGACCAACTTTTCTACAAGCCTGGGCGTCCACTCGCACTCTTCATCGGAAACGTCGCCAAATTGGTGGCAACACCTCTTCTACCAGGACCGACGCGACAGAAGGCGGCACGAATACGCCCCGCTCCCCCGCGCAAGCGACACGTCAAGCTGCGCCGCGTGTCACGCGCGCTGGCGATACTGCACCGCGGCGGGCCGGAAGTGAAACTCGCGACCACGTTCTGAGCGGAAATGACCCGGGTTTTGCCCCGTACCATCGGCCGCGACGGGCACGCTGGCGGGGCTTTGAGAGCGAGGGAATCGGCATGTTGGACGACCTGCGGGACACGTGGTGGCGCGATCGCGAGGGCGGCACCGCGGTGCGAGTGGAGTGGGTCAGCACGCACGGGCGCGCAGCGCCCGTGGTGGTGTTGACGGCTGCGGGAGAGGCGGGCCGCGAGTGTGAGCGGGTGGTGATCGACGCCGGCGTTTTCGAGCGGCGCTTTGTGCCGATCGGAGGCGCCTTGGCGTGAGGGCTGTCCTCGCGCTGTGCGCGAGGTCCTTCGGGGGCCGGCCTCCGTGGCGGCGCCCGTGTGAGGTGGTCCGCGCGCGGCTAGCGCGTGGTCGGTTGGCCGTGGTGCCCTTCCCCAGTGGGGGCGCCCTTGGTGTGGGGCGCCCCCGGGGGGTTAGGCGGCGTGGGTGGTGGTGGGGCGGTGGCCGCTGAGTTCGTGGAAGTTGAGGCGGTAGGTGCCGAAGGGTCCGTTAATGGTGACGCTTTTGGCGTTGACCTTCACGACTCGCGCCCAGTCGCCCCGGCGGTCGGCCACGGCGTCGCCGGGCTTGATGGTGGCGGCGCTGTAGTTGCCAATGGTGCCCGCTTCGATTTGAGCGGCGCGAACGGCTTGCCAGTAGGTCACGGCGTCAGAGTCGCGCGCGAGTAGTTGGGTGAGGCGGTGGTGCGTGGCGTCCCAGCGGTCGGCGTTGTCCTCGGTGCGGCGTCCGTCGATGTCGTCGAGGCGGCGCTGCCAGCGGCGGATATCGGCCTCAAGCTTGGCGATGCGGTTGCCGATGGTCGTCGGGTTGTTGCGGCGGTCGTTGGCGGCGGCGGCGATGCGGGCGCGCCCTTCGGCTTCCTTGGCGTCTTCGTGGGCGGCAACAGCGCGGCCCATTGTGCGGTCTGCCCTGTCGATCGCGGCGCGGTGGCGGCGCTCGGAGTGGTGCCCGATCTTGATCGGCTCGCCGCCTTCGGGCAGGGAGTTAAACGCGGCGGTGTTGGCCTGCCACGCGGCCTCGGCTTGGGCGGTGCGGCGCTGGGCCTTGTTGGCGAGCGCTTCGGCGCGGGCGGTCAGTTGTGCGGCCTTGTCGGCTTCGGCCTGTGCGACGGGGCGCGGGTTGTCGTCGATGTCGATCGTGACGGTGTAGCCGAGTTCGCGCAACTGGCGAGCGGTGGTGTTGATGGTGTGTATTTTCGCGAACCGGTCGCGGCTTTGCGGGATGAACCATGCGCCGATGGTGCGGCCCCAGCGCCAGCGGTTGGCCTTGAGGATTGCGACGCTGGCGTCTCCCCCGCTGGTGCCGTCGATGAGGGTTCCGGCTTCGTGTGTGTGGGTGATGCTGAGTTCACTCATGGGTAATGCTCCTTGTCAGGTTCGGGCCTCTGGGGCCACAGTTCGGCGTTTGCCGATACCTCGATTGTACCAGGAACGACGGACAAAGGGAAGCCACAAAGGGGGGTTTGTGGCCTGCCCGGATTGGCGGCCAGGCGGGCGAGAAACGCGCCGCGCCCCCTACCCGGTGGTCGTCTGGAGCAATGCGTGCCAAGCCCCTCGAGAGGGCTCCTGTGCGGCGTGGACTGTGCGTGCTCACAAGCTGACGGGGTCGCCTGATGGGGTGGCGTATGTTCTGCGACGCTGCCCCGTCGGGCGGCCGTGGGGCGCGCGCAAAGCGCGTCCTTTGGCGGTGTACGAACCGGGCAGTTGCGTTAGTTCGCCGTGATGCGGGTGCGCGCTCCCCTACCTCAGGAAGGTGGGCGTGAGGTACGCCTCAAGGGCGTCGCGCACGACCTCGCTCTTGCTCTGCCCGGTCGCAGAGATGCGCTGATCCAGTAGCTGCTCAAGGGTGGGCGGGATGGAGACGTTGACGCGGGGGGCGCGCTCCCCCACGCCGGGCAGGTAACCGTCGAGACGCGGGCGCCCTCCTTTGGCGATGCGCTGTTCGAGCGCTGCAATGTCCAGACCTGCCGCCTCGAGGGCGGCGCGGCCGGATGCGGCCGCGTCTGCCCCGTACAGGGTGCGGGTTGGCTGAGTGGCGAGTAGTGCGTCGAGCGCGGCCTTGCCGTCGACGTCATTGGTGTTTGTCATGGTTGGTTGCCTCCTTCTTCGTTGAGTCGGGTCTGTGTGCTGGTGCGTAGACGCATCGCGTGGAAGATCACCACGGACCCTTCTCCAACTTCTGCCAACACTTCGAGGGTGCCCAAGCGGCTCGGGCCGACATACAGGCGCGGGACGATCGCGTGCCCCTCGCGGGCCGGGGGCCACTGGCGCTCGACGGTGGCATGGGTGATGGCGTAGAGCACTTCATCGCGGGGGATCCCGTGCTTGTCAGCGCTCGGCGTCCAGTGAATCGGCATGTAAGTATTGTCGCACACAACCCCGGTTTTGTCCACACAAACCCCTCGGGATTTGATGTGCGACCAACCCGCTCCGTTAGGGGAGCAAGACGGCCCGGTCCACCGTGAGGTGGCCGGGCTGCGCCTGGGTGACGGTTAGGGCTCCACGACTGGTAGCCCCAACTGGAAGACGTCTCGCACGCCCCACTCCCCCGCGCTGTCCGTCTGCCACACACTCACGGCGTACGTCGCGCCCTCTGCCGGGTCGAGCCACTCGGGCTTCAGTTCAGCGATGTGCCGACGGTTTACGCGTACTGCTGGGCCTGACAGTCGCCCCTACGATCGCACTGATGGCAGGAGCGGAACCGCCCGCCAGGCGGGACCCTCGACAAGACGCAGGAACTGCGCCAAGGCCGCCTCCGCGGCGTTCGCAAGCTGGATCCGGTCGAAATTGTCGGCCACGTCAGGCTCGTCTCTCATATGAAGCAGATAGGTGCCACCAATCGAGTCGCCCAGGACGCCGTCTAGGTAGGGTCCGAAGCGCTGCGCGAACTCGGTGACCCAGCGGGCGACGCTGTCGCGATCCGCGAGCTCTAGCGCGTCGCGGGTGCGCCGGAGTTCCACATTGATCGAGTGGTTTCGTTCAAGGTGCGATCTCGAGTCGAGGAGTTCGCCACGCGGTCCGTCGCGGAGGATGCCACCGAGCGAGCGAGCGTCGACGCGATCGGAGCCAAGGTCGAGCACTAGTTCGCGAAGTTCGGCTAGTTGGCGTTCGACAGGATTCTCGGATGCGGCCGATGCGCGTAGTTCTGCTGCGCGGCTGACGAGCGTGGGCTGGTTTCCGCGCTCCGTGGCAATGCGTGCGGCGTCACCGAGCGAGGCCTGGGCGAGAAGGGCTTTGTCGATGTCGATGGCGTAGGGGAAGGCGCGGACGTCTTTGACGTCGAAGCGTGGACGGTGGCCTTCTTCGATGATGTGAATGACGGGCTTGGCGAAGGCGTGAGCGATCGCGAGTTCGTAGTAAACGTTCGGGTTGGCGTCGCTGAGGTCGGCAATGATGAGGTCGGCGTCAACGATGGCGTTGACGATTGCCGGGGTGATCTCGCCGGGATCTGCCATGCGGTCGGCGCGGTCGATTTCGTCGACGTACTTGGGGACGAGGGCGGGCTTGAGGATGTGGGCTAGCACTACGTCGCTTCGACGGCGCTCGGGCGACATTGCCTCACCGATGGGCGAGATGAAGAAACCCTTTCGCGACTTGACTGGCGTCTCGTCGGCCATGTGCACTCCCCCGCTGGAATCAACCCGTTGAGGCAACTTACCAGGCGGGGTGAGGCGGGGCCCTCGTGAGGCCCCGCCTTCCGGCTACTGCTCGGGTGAGTAGTCCAACTTCGCCGGGTTGGCGCGATTGGTGATGGCGTCCAAGAGCATCACTTATGGGTCCGTGAGGGTGTAGCCCCAGGACTGGAGCGCGGCGAGGTAGCGCGCCTGGAAAGGTCCAGCGCTACGCCAAATGGTCTTGTCGATGCTCCCTTCAATGGTTGTCACCAGGGCGCGGATGAGGGCCACTGCCGCCGTGCTGTTGGTCAGCGCGTCAGGGTCGAGCGCCCCGTCTCGCTCTTGCGCCCACAAGTCATCGGTGGGCGACACGGACACCATCAGCGCCACCACGGCGGGAAGGTAGGACTTCGGTGGGGTCGCGCGCCTGGTGAATTGTTCAAGCCATTCGCGGCGAATCTCGTTCATCGCCTCGAATCGCTTGTTGTTGCCGATCTCCTGCCCCTTGCGGTAGGTCTTGTAACCTCGCGCCCAATTGCTCCCGGAACTGCGCGACACTCCGACCTCACGAGCGGCCGCCCGGATGCTCCACCCCCGCTCCCGCAGTCCCATGAACTTCTCACGCTTGGCCGACAAGGGACGACGCCCCCGCCCCTTCTTCACACGACGCGATGACAACACGACCTCCATGATTCCCGAAGTGTTGCAACCACCACTAGAAACCACCCCTCAGAAGGTGTCCACCAAACGTGGGGTGAAGGCCAGACACTAGAGCGTCTTGGTGACCTTTACGAGCGACCTTGGCGTGTCGGCATCAAGCCCGCGCGCCCGGGCCAGTTCGAGCGCCATCAACTGCAACGGGATGACGTCGACGATCGGAGCGACGTCCTCTGGAAGGTCGTGCTCGGTCTGCACGTGCAGTCTTACTCCGACGGGTCGCGGTCCTGCACCGACGGACACTGTCGGCGCGCCGGTGGCAACGATCCGCTCGAGAACGTCGGCCATCGTCACCGAGGCTCGTCCCGCCGGCACGAGCACAACGGCGGGCACGTCGGGCCCGAGCAGAGCGAAGGGCCCGTGCAACAGGTCGGCGGCACTGAACGCTAGTGCGGGCAGATAGCAGGTCTCCATGAACTTGAGCGCGCTCTCTCGCGCTGTGGCGTACGCGAATCCACGGCCCGTCACGACGAGTTGTCTGACGTCGCGGAGATCATGAGCGCACTCCGTCACAGCACCGCGTGTCTCCAGGGCCGCTAAGGCAGCGTCCCGCACCGCTCCTGCAACCTCCCGCGACGACGCACCCGCGTGCCCTTCCCACGCCCGAACCAGTGCGTAGGCCCCAGCCAGTTCGGCGGTGTAGCTCTTCGTTGCGGCCACTGACCGCTCAACACCAGCGTGCACGTCCACATGCAACTCAGCGACGGCCGCAAGGTCTGAGGAGGGCGCATTGGTGAGTGCGAGCGTGAGCGCCCCAGCCGTGCGAGCAGAAGCTAGAGACGCAACCAGGTCAGGCGACCCGCCACTCTGGCTCAGCGCCAGAACGAGCGTGCTCGGACCCCATGGGTTTGCACCGTAGAGAGTTGTCGACGACGGCGAGGAGAGGCCTACGGGCAACCCGAGCTTCACTTCGATGAGGTACTTCAGGTACAACGCGGCGTGGTCGCTGCTGCCCCGCGCCACGAGCACGACCATATCTGGATTTCGCCGGCGGACCGCGGTCGCAACTGCGGCGATCTGCCGGTCGGTGTCGGCTAGAAGGTTTCCAAGGACGTCGGGTTGCGCGAAGATCTCGCACTCCATCAAGGCGCCCGGAAGGTCCAACGATATTGTCTTGTTCACCAGCGGTGCTTCTCCTTGGTTGGGGCGCGTCGGGGCGAGTCAGTCGAGGTCGCCGCTCTTGTATTCGATGAGGCGGCGCACGCGTTCTCCTCCGGAGGCTTGGTCGGCCAACAGGTCCCGCCACGAGTAGACCAACACACCATCCGCACCCGACCGTGCGACACCTCGCAGGGCATCGAGCCAGTCCTTGACCGTGATTTCTTGTCTGCGGCGGCCAGGGGCATAGATCGCGTCGGTGTACTCAGCGCCTGCTTGAAGATCGGCCAAGATGGTGCGCCCGGTCTCGCGACGTACCTCCGCGACTCGTTCCGGGATCCAGGTGAGTGGATCTCTCTTCTGGATCTGGAAGTAGAACATGAGCTCGTAGTGGTCCGCGGCGCGGTCGAGCTCCGCGAACCGGTGCCCGAGGACCTCCTCGACCGCGTTGCCGAAGTCGTCGTGCCCCAGGCCGAATCCGTTGACGATGACGTCCGCAGTTGGGATGACCTCGCGGACGCGCTCGCGGAGCGCGAGTGCCACGTCGGCGACAACCGTGCACTTCCATGTGGTCCATTGCGCCCTCAGATCGCGCAGGATGAGTCCCGCACGCTCGGAAATCGACCCCGTCCCGAGGTCCGCACCGCTCCAGGTACTGAACAGCCCGAGGCAGCGCTCGCAGAAGCAGTACTCACGGATGTCCTCACGGCGGGTTCCCGTGAATCCTTCGGCATCCGGCAGCCACATCTCCCAGAAGCCCGGGAATCGCAAGAACGACAGGAAGACGCCGTCGGGCTGGGTCTCAGACACCGCCGCACCCAAGCGTTCGGCCTTGCGCGCGAGGTACTTCGGATCGGTCGGGCAGATACCGACGTACCAACTGAAGGGCTCGAATACCATGCCATGCTGGTCCATCGGGCGCAGTTGGACGTGATCAGCGAATTCGTCGGGCTGGAAGAAGCATGCCGTGGACTGGTAGACGCGCAGGCCCTGGTCCTGCAGCCGGGCCGTCCACTCCCGGTCACCGTAGGCGCCCGCTGGCGGTCGCTGGTCCACGGCGCTGCCCGGGAGCGGGTCGACGAGGTTCTGAGCGAGCACCCAGTCGACCTTCTGGTCGACCATACGTCGCGCAGCGCCCGCCATGTCGAGCCCGTGCTCGGTCGACCAGTCCCAGCCGTAGGCCTTGACCCCAACGATCCTGCTCACTCCCGCTCTCCCTTTGAGCTCATCTGCGCCATCAGCGTCGCCTCATCGAGATCGGCCGACCTATTCACCTTACCGACCTTGCCCGCCCGCACCACGGCGATGTCGTCGCACAGCGCCAGAAGCTCCTCGATCTCATCACTCGCGACGATGCAGGCCACTCCTTGGTCGGCAAGAGAACGCAACAGCGAGTAGATCTCCCCCTTGGCGCCGATGTCGACACCCGCGGTGGGTTGGTCGAGCAGCATGACCACGGGATGCGACACGCTCGCCCGAGTGATCAGAGTCTTCTGCTGGTTGCCGCCCGAGAGCGATGAGACGGTTGCTTCATCGCTCGCGGTCCGGATCCCGAATCGCAGGATGGCTTCATGGATCGCCTCGCGACGTGCCGCCATATGGACAATCCCTAACCATGCGTAGTCGCGCGCGAGCGATGTGAGCACGATGTTCTCGCCCACCCCCCGCTGCATGACCAGACCCTTGGTTTTGCGGTCTTCGGGAACGAGCACGACGCCGAACTGGGCCGCGACAGCGGGTGAGTTCAATCGCACTTCAGAGCCGTTCAGACGCAGGGTGCCGCTTGCCGGCCTCGCTCCACAGACCGATTCGAGCAGGGACGAGCGTCCTGATCCGACGAGACCTGCGAGGCCGAGTACCTGGCCAGCGTGGACTTGCAGACTATTGCCAGGGCGGCCGCTCTGCCCGAATTGGTCGAGTTCTATGACCACAGGTCCGGCGTCGAGCTTCCGCTCGATCCGTTTTGAACGGGCCGCCGGGGCCTCCCCCACGATCAGTGCGGCGAGCCCGTCGATGGTGAGTTCGTCAGCGGGGCCGGTCAGGACGACATTTCCGTCCCGAAGCACTGTGACCCGGTCGGCGATCGAGAGCACTTCATCGAGGAAATGGCTGATGTAGATCACTCCCACCCCGTCATTGCTCACACGGCGGATGATCTCGAAAAGGGCCAATCGCTCAGCGCGGGCCAGCCGAGAAGTCGGCTCGTCCATCACCAAGATGGAGGCATCACGGCTCAGTGCCTTGGCGATCTCCGTGAGCTGCTGGTGGGCGACGCTCATCTGCCGGGCAGGGACTCCTTGCGGGATGCTGAGTCCGAGCGAGTCGAGCAAAGCGCGCCCGTCGACCTGGATCGCTCGGTGGTCGATCAGCCCGGCCTGGCGTCGGGGCTCACGCCCCAACGCCAGGTTTTCAGCTGCGTCGAAGTCGGGTACGAGCGAGAACTCCTGGTGGATGACAGAGATGCCAGCCGCTAGCGACTCCTGAGGCTCGGACAGCCTCACCGGCTCGCCCCACAACAGGACCTCACCCTGGTAGTCGGTGTACAGGCCGCCGAGCACGTTGATGAGAGTGCTCTTGCCAGCGCCGTTGTGCCCGACCAGGGCGTGGATCTCCTGCGGGGCGACCGTGTAGTCGACGCCGTGCAGCACCTCGTTGCCCGCGAAACTCTTGCGGATGCCACGCATCTCAAGCATGGGCGTCATGTCAGTCATTGTTCTCGCCAATCCCCGTCATCTGACCTGGGTCACTCCCCCCAGGCTGCCGGGGTGTCGGCTACGTTTTTCTTCGTCACGATCGGCAGCGGGAGGTACTCGTTCGGCTGTACCACCTTGTCCCGCTGACCCGTGAGCCACTGGACGGCTGCCTCAACGGAGCGCACTCCCTGTGGGCGCGGGTCCTGGTCGACCGTCCCGAGGATGTAGCCATCAATGATTCCGTTGCGGACCTCGACCGGGTAGTCACCAAGAATGAACTTGATGTCCGTACGACCGCGGTCCGAAGCGTACTTGGCTGCGTTGGCCGCCTCCGGACCCTGGCCGACTATTGCGTCAAGGCTCCCCTTGGGGTACTTGTTCAGCCAGTCCTGCACCACGGTCAGAGACTTGGCCGCATCCCAGTTGTCGCTCTGGGTCGCGACGAGCACGATGCCGGGGTGCGCGGCCAGAACCTCCTCGAAGCCCTTCTGACGGAGTAGCTGGGCACTCGTGCCGAGAGTCCCGACGAGGTATGCGACATTGGCCGTCTCACCGACCGAGTCCACGAGCAACTTCGCCTGCTGCTTTCCGAACTCGTAGTCGTCAGCCCCAATGAAGGTCACTGCCCCCGCTGCATCGTCAACACGGTTGTTGACCGCGAAGACTGGGATGCCCGCCTTGACTGCCTGCTCGACCGCCGGCGCTATTCCCGTGGCGTCCGAGGCGGTCACGAGGATCGCATCGACCTTCTGGGTGATCAACTGCTGGATACCTGCTACCTCAGCGCCGAGGTCGCCCTTGCCGTCCACCATAACCAGCTTCACACCGAGCTTGTCGGCCTCCTCCTGCTGACCCACGATGAAGTTGGAGTAGAAGGGCACCGAGGCGTTCCACAACATCGAGCCGATGACGAGCTGATTGGTGACGCCACCGGAACTGGCCGTGTCCGAGGCCTGGCTGGCCGTGTCCGAGGCCTGGCTGGCCGCGCCGGATGAGCACGCGGTCAGTGCCAGTGCAGTGGCGGCCGCGCTGACGACGAGAATCGCCCGCCGAAACCGTGTGTCATGTCGCATTGTCGACTCCTTATCTTGCGTGTGGATGGTGCTTTGCCAAAACCGTGTGTCATGCCGCATTGCTGACTCCTTATCTTGGGTGTGGATGGTGCGCTATTAAGAGGTCCGCCTGCGGCGCTGGGCCATGTCGATGCCAACCGCGACGATGATCACGGCACCGGTGAAGGCTGGCTGCCAGTACGGGGAGATGCCGAAGAGGTTCAAGGCGTTGGACACGACGCCGAGCAGGAGGGTTCCGATCACGACGTTGCCGATGCCGCCCGAGCCGCCAGTGAGCGGGACACCGGCGATCGCCACTGCCGCGATCGCTGCGAGAGGCCAGGTCTGGGCGCCGCTGGGCTGACCTATCGACGTCTGCCCGAGCAGGACGAGCCCGCCGATCGCGGCGCCAATGGCACCCAAGGTGTACGTCGTGATCGTGACGCGATCGACCCGAATCCCGGCGAAACGACTTGCCTCAGCTGAGCCGCCTACGGCGTAGATGCGGTGACCAAGTGTCGTGAAGTGCAGCATCGCCCACGTTGCCATCACCACGACGCCGTAGACGATGGCCGCAACGGGGACCGGTCCCAGCCGTCCGAGACCAACGACGGTGAACTCGTCAGGTACGCCATAGACCGGCTTGGCGCTAGTCCCCACAAAGAGCAGACCCGTGACGAGCGACTGCATCCCGAGCGTCGCGACAAACGGGTTGATCCCGACCTTGGCAATCAGAAGACCGTTGCACAGGCCGATCACCGCTCCGAGGCCGAGCGCGGCGAAGACACCCGGGACGATGCCGCTCGTCGACATGGCCCACGCGGCGATCACTGACGTCGCGGCTCCGACGGCACCGACCGACAGGTCGAATCCACCCAGCAGGATCATCAGAAGCATCCCGCAGGCGACGATGCCGATGATCGACTGCTGCTCGACGATGTTGACCAGGTTGGGTACCGATCGGAAGGTCGCCGACGCCATCGACAACGCCGCGACGACGACGAGGAAGATCAGGAGCAGGGCGTGTCGTGATACCCATCGGAGGCCAGAAGTCATGAGTTGTTGCCTCTGTCGTAGGTCAGGTCACCAAGGACCCGAGGCGCATCGGTCAGCCGGAGGTGGTGCAACGCGCCGAACAACGCGCCTCGGACTGTCGAGTTCGGTCCGAGCGCCGAGACGGCCAACCGTGGCGGCGTGGCGACGTGACGCGCAACGAGGGCGGTGACCTCGTCGAGGAAAGGGGCGAGGGCGCGCCCGACGCTTCCGTCGATGACCACGACCTCGGGATCCACGACAGCTGCGAAGGTGATGACCGCCTGCGCGAGAGCGCGCACGACGTCATTGAGAAGACTCTGGCCGAACGGCCGCCCGGCCAGCCCAGCAGCGATCACCTCACGTGCGGTCGGGGTGGGCCCGAGCTCAAGACGAGCGGCCGGATCGCTGGCGCACAGCTCGCGCGCCCGCCGAGCGATCGCTCCGCCGCTGAGGACCGACTCAAGGCCACCGATCCCCGCCGCGTTGTCGTCATCGAGCATACGTACTTCCGGTAGGAGGGCCCCGATCTCACCTGCGGCATGGTGTCGTCCTCGGACCAGCCGACCGTTAGACACAACGGCGCCACCCAGTCCGGTTCCGATCGACAGGACCACATAGTCGCGTGAACCGACGGCCTGGCCGACCTCCCCTTCTATAATGGCGGCGAGATTGACGTCGTTGTCGACGAGGAACGGCACCCCAAATTGACGCACTTTCTCCACCAAGTCGAAACCATCCCAGCCCACGTTCGGACCGCGGACCGCGAACTCGGTATCGGCGTCGATGACGGCAGGGACCCCGACCGCGAGGGCACCGATTTCGACGCCGCGCGTCTTCGCCGCGACCTGCATGGCGGTCCACACCTGGACGAGCGCCGCGAAGGCGCCACCGGCCTCTGCAACCGTCACGTACTCCTCGGCGAGGATTACGCCGTCGAGGCCGCTGAGCGCTCCGTGGCACTTGGTGCCCCCCAGGTCGATACCGACCACACAAACGCTTTCCACGTTCAGCGTGAGCACCACATGAGGGCGTCCACCCGAACGTGCGGTGTCCCCGGTCTCGAGGAGAACGCCGCCAGTGAGAAGCTTGCTGACCATTCGGCTCACCGACGCCTGCGAGAGGCCCAAGTCTGCGGCGATCGCCGTACGGGTCGTTCGACGGTGGTCGCGGACATACTCGAGCACGGCGTACTCGTTCACCTCGCCCATCGTTTCGTGTTTGAGTGCCACTTCATTCCCTTCTGAATGAATCTAAGCGGCAACGTAACATGAATCACACGGAGTGTCCAGGCCGGCCCGCGAAGCCGGAACGCGGCCGCCTGTAGTCTGGGAAAACACTCACGGTCGCCGAACGAGGATCTTGCCCACTGCGGAGGACAACCCTCCGTGTCAGGGTTGGGTGAGGCCAGCACCTCAGCGCAAGTCCTCTGTCTGATGTAGGGCGAGAACCAGGAATACCTCGATCATGTCTCGCTCATCCCTGTTGGCTCTGCGCGACGATAGATCTATGACCAACGCCAGTTCGGGCCCCCGCGCCGGAGGCCCGAGGCCCCGGCGAACATTCACCCCGGCCCAGAAACTCGACCTCCTCGCGGGCTACGAAGACACGGTCCTGCGTAACGAGGGTGGCGAGTATCTCCGCCAGGAGGGCATCTACTCGTCCCAGATGACCGAGTGGCGCAAACTCCGTGATGCCGGTGTTCTCGCGGGCCGAAACCCGGGCGAGAAGATCGGCAGGTGGGTCTGCTGCACGGGTAGGTGACAGTTTCTAGTCACGCAGCACGTTCGGCTGGCGTGTTCATGATGGCCTCGAACTCGATCGGGGTCAAACGTCCGAGGCGGCGTTGGCGTTGGCGTTGGCGTTGGCGTTGGCGTTGGCGTTGGCGTTGGCGTTGGCGTTGGCGTTGGCGTTGGCGTTGGCGTTGGCGTTGGCGTTGGCGTTGGCGTTGGCGTTGGCGTTGGCGGCGATGGTAGGTCCGCTCGATCCAGGTCACGATCGCGATGCGCAGCTCCTCGCGGGTGGCCCAGGAGCGACGGTTGAGGACGTTCTTCTGCAGCAGCGAGAAGAACGATTCCATCGCGGCGTTGTCACCGCATGAGACGACTCGGCCCATCGATCCGACCAGGCGATGACGGGCAAGAGCGCGCAGGAACTTCCTGCTTCGAAATTGCGATCCTCTGTTGCTGTGAACCACGCAGCCGCCAACCTCGCCGCGCATCGCGACGGCGTTCTCGATCGCGCTCACGGCAAGCCGGGATTTCATCCTTGAGTCGATCGAGTATCCGACGATCCGGTTCGAGAACACGTCTTTGACCGCGCAAAGGTAAAGCTTGCCTTCCGCGGTCTTGTGTTCGGAGATATCGGTGAGCCAAAGCTGGTTCGCAGCCTTTGCGCTGAACACGTGTCGGACGCGACCTTTCTCGTCAGTGACAGTGCAGAGGTCGTCGTGGACCGCAGGCCCCGGGGTCTTTGCGTTGCGGCCTCGCTTCTTCCCGAACGCGCTCCACCAGGCGTTGTCACGGCAGATCCGCCACGCTGTCCGGTCAGCCATCGCCTCCCCGGCCTCGCGGGCCTCGTCGGCAAGGAGCCGGTGCCCGAACTCCGGGTCGTCCTTGTGAGCGTCGAACAACGCGTTCGCGCGATACGCCCCCTCAACCTCGCTAGGCGTGATGGGGTTCGCCAGCCACCGGTAGTAGGGCTGGCAAGAAAGCTTCAGGACCCGGCACGCCACCGCGACAGGGATCCTGTCCACGGCGAGCTCCTTCACGAGCGGGTAGAACCTTTTCCCGGCAGGTTCGCCTGCGACAGATACGCCGCCGCCCGCCGCAACACCTCGTTCTCCTGCTCGAGCAGCCGGACCCGCTTCCGCGATTCTCGCAGCTCCGCCGACTCAGTACGGGACTGGCCGGGTTTGATTCCATCGTCGACCGCGGCGCGCTGCAACCACTTCTGCAACGTCATCGGGTGAACCCCAAAATCAGTCGCGATGTGCTCGATTGTCACACCAGATTCACGGCCACGCGCGACGCGCACCACGTCATCCCGGAACTCACGGGGATAAGGCTTAGGCACAACAACATCCTTTCAAGCCGCCCTCCCGGGCAAGCCAGATCAGATGTCACCTACCCGTGCAGCAGACCCACGCGAAGGGTTGGTCGCGTGCGAAGCGGGTCTATGAAACGTGTGCAGTGTCGTCTTGTTTGGCGTAGGCGACTGGTGCTCCGGTGGCTTCCCACACGCGGAGCAAGACGGCGCGGTGGAACGACGCTGGCAGGCCTTTGAAGTCGGGCTCAGCAGCCGCGAGGTCGTACCCGTTGCGGTAGGCGGTGAGAGTCACGGCCTCGCCGCGTACTTGTGCCTCCTCGACGCGTTTCTGGATGGCGTCGACCGCGTCGTCCAGGCGGTCGTACATGACTTCGATTGCCTGGTACACGGGCTTGGGGATCGCCCGCTCCCCCTGGCACCAGCGCCGCACAACGCGTAGCGGGTCCTTACTCGCAACCTCGAACATCTTGACAAGGTTGGAGTGGGTGAGGCCCATTCCCTCTGTCATGGCGGTGAACAACGCGGCCGCCTCGAGAGGCATCTGCTCCGTGTCTGCGAAGTCCGTCATGACGCGTGTCCTTCTACTGGTTTGTCGGGTGCTGTCGGGTAGTCCGAGAGTGCTTTCGAGTGGAGGGTCGGCCCAGGTTGGGCCGACCCTCCCGTGCGTTCAGCTCTTGTGCTCGAGGTAGTGCGTCAGGGCGATGCCGAGGAACTGCCGCATCGACAGGTCCGGGCCAAGTTCCTCGTGCCTCGTCTGGATCCACTCGTGCTGTTGTGCCGAGGCGCGAATATTGAAGTTGGATCCCTTGATTGCCACGGCGCTCGCACGCGCCCCGGGCATCGAAGTGGTGGTGCGTTCTGGCAGGTATGGCTCGAGGAGCCCTGGCGTCAGTGAATCGATCGCCTCCCCCAGCAACGTGATCTGAGACTTATTGGTTGCCTGCACCTGCTCACGCAACGCGTCGACGGTTGCTGAGTCGAGCGCGGCGTAGACGTACCGCTCGCGGCCCTCAGGAGCCGGCGCTGATGGAGCGGCGGCAACTCGCCTCGGTGCTCGAGGGGTCGACGTCTTGTCAGGCACAGGCGTGATGGCTGGCAGGGACGTCGCGGGACGCGGGGTTACCGCCGGCAACGTAAGAGTACTCTCGCCGCGCCCGAACGCTTCGGCAAGCGACTGGGGGGACCTTGGCTCGCGGGCGCTCATGCGCTTGCCCGTTCGAACTCGGCGTGCTGTTCTCGCATGAAGCCCAGGACCTCGGCGGTGAGGTTGTGATAGTCGTCCGCGAGTGCGCCTGCGTTCGAAATGAATCGAGTGGTCTCGACAATCTGCGAACCGTCACGGTTGGCCCGTAATGCGGCGAAGCGCGCCACGCGGGCACCCTCGGATATTTCGTCGACCTCGAACGCGAGTTTTCCCAGGTCGCGAGCCTCTTTGGAGGCCGCCACGCCGTAGCGCACGACACTGCGGAATACCAGGGCGTCGCTTCCGAGGAGCTCAAGCAGCTGCCTGCGGGCGTCGGCCTCGAGGCGATGCGCGGTGACGGGGACGGCGAACAGGACGGCGCCTGCAAGCGTCAGATATGGGTTGAGTGCTCGAGCTTTCGCGAAGCGTTCACCAAGGTCATTGGTGGCCTCGATTGAGGAGGCGTCGAGCCGCACGGGAGCGAGGACCGTCGTGACGACGGCCAACACTGCCCTGTTCAAGGATGTGTGACCAGGGGGCGTGTCGATCACAACAAGGTCGTAGTCGCCGGCGCTGCGGATCATGGCCTCAAGCCGCGTCGGCAACGCGTCAGCCAGTGCGCGGTTGTCAAGCAGCGCGTCAAGGAAGGGGTCGCCCAGCAATGCCCCACCCGGAATGACGTCGAGGTTCGAGCGGACGTTGCGCAACACGGCCGGTTCGGTGCCAGCGAGCAACGCCGCGCTGGTCTCAGCTCCGTCATCACGCGGGTAGCCCAGGTCACGGGCGCAGTCACCTTGGGGGTCGAGGTCAACCAGGAGTACCCGGAGGTCAGCTGCGGCGCTCAGGCCCGCAACGTTAGTAGCGATCGAGGTCTTTCCGACGCCGCCCTTCGCTTGGGCAAAGCACAGGCTGTGTGCAATAGCCATGTCGCACCCTCCTCACACGGTATGCGGGCCTCGTGCCCACGTACTGCAACCGTAGCACACACGCGGTGCACACCGCCTGCACCTGCCACGCATACAGTGCGCACGGGGGCCGCGCTGTGCTTGCGCCCGCCGTGCCGTCACTATGCGCACAGTGTGCACACCGCCTGCACACGGGGTGCATGATGGTGGCAGACAGTGGGTATCATTTTATACCCAAGGGGGCACCACCGGGCGGCCTCATATCGCGTCAACAGCCCTGTGGGGGCGCCTGGGAGCCTTGCACGGCCAAGTCTGGGTGTCGGAAGCGGGGAGGGCACTCGTCGCGTCTCAGGGCCATACGCCGGATCGGCTGTCTTCACTGAAAACGGCTCTTCGACGGATGCCCGGATACCGGATCCCGCCCTTGGTGCGTGTGAGTGTCGCGCCATCCTCCGCGATTGCATACCGACCGTCACGGTTCTATGCCGCCACAGTGTCGTCGGCGATGAGCATGGCGATGCGTTCCGACGCCTTGCGCCAGTCGCCTTGACGGTTGGGACGTCGAGGGTATGGCGCCAGCCCCACAGTGTTGCCGTTGGCCAGGCGCACGACACGTTGCCTTTGGACCGCCAGGGGCGCGGCCTTCGACGTGAGCGCGAGTTCTTCCAGCCAGTACGCCCAGGTCGCTTGCTCCAGTTGGTAGGCGCGTCTACGGGCGGCGAGGGTCCCTGTCGTACCGTGGAGCTGCGCCGCGCGGTCACGGGCCTCCGGCGGGGCCGCCGCCCATTGGAGCCCAGACCGTAGGGCCAAGCCGGCGCCATGGAGGACCTGGAGGGTGGTTTGCGCGGCGGCGGGGGTGAGGCCGCACACTTGACAGAGTGATGCCAGGGTGGTCCTGCCGGCTTGGTGCAGTTGAGCGTAGAGGTAGCCGGCTTGCAGTCCCAGAGCGCGCGGGGTGAACACGTCGTGAGACGCCAGGTCTGTGATGAGGTTGAGTGTGCTGCTCAGTTCCGAGCGTTGGCGCCAGACTTCGAGGAGGGGGCTTGCATTGGGGACGAGCCCCAATGCTGACCGCGATGAACCTGCTTCCCTGTGGAAAACGCCTCGAGGATCGATTGACCAGGTCGCCGCAGCGGGTCCATCAGTTGCTTCGGAGAGGCCAATCCAGCCGTCTGTAGCCAGGCGCATGAGCGACTCGCGCACGGACTCGCGGCCGACGGGCAGTGACATGGCGAGGGTGCGTACTGAGGCGCGCACGGTCGTGGTGATGCCGTCGATCGCGCGCTGGTAGAGCTCGATGAGGACGAGGCGGTCGATCGCGCGCTGGTTGCCGACACCTTTGGGAACGGCGTCGGCGTGAGTCCAACGGCCCGGGCAGGCGGCCATGCTCGACAGCGCGGCCGCCACCACGGCGTTGACGAGAGCGGCTTTGGGGGCGAGGTCGGTGTGGCCTGAGCGGGGCGCTGTGAGGCGTGTGGCGGCTGCGTGACGGACGGCGCGGTCCCAGTGGCGGGCAAGGAGCCTGTGCTGCTGAGCGGGGCTACGCGGGACGCGGTGGTGGCTGTGGCGTTCAGTGCGCGCGTATTCGAGGCCCGGGGCGGTGTCGAGGAGTTCGTGTAGGTCGTTGTAGCGCCAGCGGGCGCGAGCGGCGCCGAGGAGGCAGGAGAACAGGACGGCGGATGCGTCTTGGTCTGGGCGCACGGGGTTGCGCAGGGCCGCCGTGGCGGCAGTACCGAGGACGGTGCGCGGTCCTGGAAGGTAGAGGCGGCCGGTGCGGTCGACGAGCGCCAGGCCTTCGCGCGTTTCGGCTGGCGCGGGGGTTGGCGCGATCGCGTCGAGTTCGGCCATTAGGCGCTCAATAGCACCAGCGGTCGCGGTGGGCTGGGTGAGAGCTGTGAGATCTCCGAATAGGACTGTGGAGCGACCCCCGTGGCGGTGAGGGGATCCGGGGGGACGTACTCCGCCGGTGGTGGGGTTGGTGAGGGGTGCGATGTCGAGGGTGGGGTAGAGGCGGCTGGCGATCCGGGCGAGCGTGGCCACGGTCGCCGCTGGAAGTCCGTGACGGGGTGCGAGCCATACGTGGAGGCCGCCGCTGGGACCGGACTCGCAGACGACGTAGGGCAGGTCGCCCAGGCGCTCGAGGAGCGCGACCAAGGCGTAGGCGTCGTGGCGTGCGGCCTCAGACGTGTCGTGGTGAGCGTCGAAGTCGAAGGCCAGCAGGCGGTACAGACCGGACTCGTCGGCCAGGTGCACAACCCAGGGGACACCGGGGTCAGGGCCGGCGATGTTGGCGCGCTCGGGGTACTTGTTGTCGGCCGAGACAGAACCGTCAGAAAGGGTGTGTGCCAGCCGTACGTGAGCACGCAGAGAGATGGCTTGGACCAAGGGCCACCCGGTCAAACCGGGTGAAACACCTGATAACACGCCGGAATCAGGGTGTGCTTGACCCTGCCCCGAAGGGGGACGTACCATTGGGACCAGTTACTTTCTTCACGGAAAAGCCCGTCCCTCGCGTCGCCAAACTTGAGGGGATGGGCTTTTCGTCTTCCCGGCTACATTGCGATAGCCGTCAACTCGCCTGTTTCAGCGCGAGTTCCTCTGGCTGGTAGAGCATGGGCTGAGGTTGGGCCACCGGCGGCAAGCCGTAGTGCTCGTGAACGATATTGGCCAGGAAGTCACTCATCGTGAGGCCCTGTGCGGCCGCGTCATCCTCGATGCGTTCGTTGAGTTCACGAGCCACACGCACAGTTCTCTGCGCGCGGGCACCTTTGTGCGGTCTCCCCCTACCAAGCGGATCCATACTCATGACTTCACCGTAGGACGCGTTAGCAGATAATGGCGGCATCTGGCCCGTCGGCGTGTCGCGTCCCTCAACATTGGGAAAGGGTGGCGCGGAGGTAGGTGCGGTCGTTGTCGTGGACTTCGAGACCGTACTTGGCCTTGGTGGCCACGAGATTGAGGGGGTCGTTGGCGAAGTCGAGGCGTTGCTCGGGGGTCCAAGCCCAGGCCCCGGTCGCCCAGGCTTCCCAGAGGCTTACGACGTGGTCGACCACGACGGGGTCTTTCTCATTTCGGCCGCGCACGTAGTCCACCTCAAGGCCGACGTAGGGGTCGACGTAGCGACCGGACGCCACATTGCCGTCAACGTTCAGGGTGACGTCGAGCAGCTGCGCGGCAAGGACATCGTCACGGGTGCCGCGACCGTTGCCGTCGGTGTCCCACCAAGCGGCGCCGAAGTAGGAGCGCTCGTATGGGTACGGGGCCTGGTAGTAGCCGGAGCGGTGGCGGGGGAGAGCGTCAAGGAGAGCCAGAGCCGCGCGCGGGCTGGGCAGGTCTACCGCAAGCGTGATTGGCGCAGCTGGCGGTGCGCACCCGATCGCAAGGAGCAGCGCTACGGGGATCCACGCAAGAAGCCTCGGGGGCCGACCTCCGGCAGCGCCGCGGGGGATGCGGGCGCCGAAGCCTGGGGGGGTACGTCGACCCCCAAGGACAGCCACGTTAGCGCGTCCTCAGCGGATGAACCACAGGAGCATACGCACCGGCAAAAGCATCACCTTGATCATGAGCATCATGACAAGTCCCCCTTCTGAGTCTGACGAGTCTCGCGTGCAGGACTGACAGGCTCCCCTTCGCCCGTGAGCCACGCACGCAACTCGTCGAGCGCCGCATAAACCTTGGCAAGTTGGATCCGGTAGACGGTGCCGACACCAGGGCGTCGTCGCCCCTTGGCAGGCGTGCCCTTGACGAAGCCCTGAGTCTCCAACTCGTTGAGCACATTAAGCATGTGCGCCCGCGTCGCCTTGAGTTCAGACGACAGGCTGCCCGCGGTCACGCCGTCGTCTCCTGCCAGCGCGGCCACACGCAGCGCGTCACGGTGCGTCGGGGCCGTCAGCGCATCCATACGCCGGACCCATGTCGCCCGTTTGCGCAATCCGTTGACGTGTCTGGCCACGCCCCAAATGTAGCCATCGCGACCCCTCCCCGGCGTCTGTATAGTCCAATCATACAAGTCTAACGTCATGGTAGCGCGTCTGACCCCTCTCTTAGAGTGACGTACGCAACAACTGGATATCGAGACAGAAAGAGGGGGGCACTCGTGGCCTGTCTGAGGGAAGTATTGGAAAGAGCCGTCGCGGGAGCGAAGACTACGTCGGCTCGACTGCGAACCAGAAAGGTTCGAAAGCACGATCCACGCCGACGGGGCCTGAGTAAGTGGCACCGCTCCGGGACAGTCGCGCTCGTGGGAATCGTGACAGTGATGTCGTCTGCGACCGGGGCATGGGCGTACTCGTCAACGACCGGATGGACGAACGGGGCGGGCCTGCCGGTCGGAACCGGCAACGGCCTCGTGCTGACCGAGTTCTACAGCTACGGGCAGAACGCGACGTATCGGTCGAAGTGGCTCGGCGCGTACAACCCGAGCGTGATCTCGAGCAACACGCCAGGAGCGGTAAACACTGACCTGTGGTGCATTGAGGCAGGCGTCGCAATACCTGGCGGCTACGCCTACTCGTGGACCACCGATAGCAACGCAAGGGCCCGCTACCTGATGTGGCTGTCAACCCACTCGTGGAACAACCCCGACGCGCGCGGCGCCATCCAATACCTTCTTTACGCGGACACGTACCCCGGACTGGGCCAAAACAACACGGGCACCAGCTACGACTTCGAGTCCCGAATTTGGAACCACCCAGACTTCACAGCAGCAGCAAAAAACTACGCGAACGCGTTCCGCACACTCTCCACCGCACAGATGCACAACACCGCGGCGCGAATCTTGGCCGACTCGCACGGCGGGGTGCCCACGACCGGCGACCTCGACGCAATTGGAGTCACAGACGCGTGGGGTAACTACATCGCCAGCCTCAACTACACCATCACCATCAGCGGCCCGGCAGTATTCGACTCGACTGGCACGACATCCGTAACGGGCACTACCGCCTCAAGCCTGATCAACAACGCGCACTCATGGACCGCGACCGGAACTGCTCAGGTCGACTTCACGATCACCTACGCCAACGCGAACGTTGGCACCACGGTGTATGTCGGCACCGGCGGTGGCTCTCAGGACATGGTCGCCGGGTCCGGATTCAGCCCACTCACTTCGACCGACCCGACGGTGGACGTTTCGGTGATGTTCCAGCCCGGAGGTGCCACCCAGGTGCCAGCTACCTCCGTGGCTCCTGGTGACACCCTTGCGGATGTATTCACGCCCTCCGCAGTGGCACCGACGATCTGGCCGCACGACAATTCGGGCGGCTTCGTCCCAGTCACGTATGACTGGGCTGTTTATGACGCGGGGGAGGTCATTCCAGGGGCGCCCGTGGCGGCAGCGCCGGGTGACTGGACACTGCTCGAGACCACGCAAGTGATCGCGACTGCTCCGGGGACACCGATCACCTCGAGCTTTACGGTGACCGCGCAAGCAGGTCACGCGTACGTGTTCGTCGTCAGTTTCTCGAATGCGAACCAGCCGGTCGCGACCCAGGGGTGGTTCGTGGCGAACTGGTCCGATCAGTATGGGGTGGCCGATGAGATCGTCTACGCACCCGCGGCGGCTGCGGCGACGTCGGCGGCCAGCTCCGAGGGACGCGGATCCGATACCGCGATCCTCGACTCCGTCACGTTCACCGGCTTCCCCGCCGATCACACCACGTTCACGGGTAGGTCACCGTTCGCAGCGGACACGACCACTGTGAGGCAGCGCTTGTACTTCTTCCCCGAAGGCCTCGCAGTGACGGACGCCAACACCGGCTCAGCGAGCCTCATGTGCGACCTGACGGTGCCAGCCACCAACGGGACACACGCGATCGACGACCCGTGCGCGATCGCACAGAAAGACACGTGGGGCCAGTACATGGCCGGCACCTACGTGTGGACCTCAACATTCACCGGCGACGCCCGAGTACGCGCGTTCGCCACACCCGTGACCGACACGAACGAACAGGTTCACCTCGCACCCGCGACTGCTGCGGCGTCGTCGACGGCGAGTTCCGTCGGGCGCGGACTTGATACCGCGATCCTTGACTCCGTCACGTTCACCGGGTTCCCCGCTGACCACGCAAAGGTCACGGGCACCTCACCGTTTGCGGCGGACACGACGACCGTGCAGCAACGCTTGTACTTCTTCCCCCAGGGCCTCACCGTGTCGGACGCCAACACCGGCTCAGCGAGCCTCATGTGTGACCTCACGGTGCCAGCCACCAACGGAACCCACCCGATCGATAGTCCGTGCGCCAGGGCTCGCACGGACTCGGCGGGCCAATACGAGGCGGGTACCTACGTGTGGACGTCAACCTTCACCGGTGACGCCCGGGTCCACGCCCTCACCACGTCTGTGACCGACACGAGCGAGCATGTGTCGTTTGCGGCCACGACTGCTGCGGCGACGTCGACGGCCAGCTCCGAGGGACGCGGATCCGATACCGCGATCCTCGACTCCGTCACGTTCACCGGGTTCCCCGCTGACCACGCAACGGGGACTGGGACGTCACCGTTCGCAGCGGACACGACGACCGTGAGGCAACGCTTGTATTTCTTCCCCGAAGGCCTCGCGGTGACGGACGCCAACACCGGCTCAGCGAGCCTCATGTGTGACCTGACGGTGCCAGCCACCAACGGAACCCACGCGATCGACGCCCCATGCGCGATCGCACAGAAAGACACGTGGGGCCAGTACATGGCCGGCACCTACGTGTGGACCTCAACATTCACCGGCGACGCCCGAGTACGCGCGTTCGCCGCATCGGTCACGGATACTGCCGAACAGGTGACGTTCGCGAATCAGCCGCTCGCGGTGACAACTACCGCGCATGAGGCCGCGGACCTGTTCACGGGTGTGGCAGGCGACGTGTGGGACACGGCCACGGTGACCGGATTCGTGCCAGTTGGGTCGACGGTCAAGTTTGCTCTGTACCGCTTCGACGACGCCGCAACGCCGGTGTGTGACGCGGATACCTTGCTCGCAACACTTGATCCCGTCGACGTACTGATGGGCGCCGGTTCGTACCTGTCGGAGCGATTCGCGCTCACGACACCAGATGCGGCCGCCGTGGGCTTCGTAGAGACGATCTACGACACCGGCGGCGCGGTCCTCAGTCAAGGCGACTGCGGGGCCACCACGGAGGCGCTGCACATCATCCGGGCCGACAGCGGTGGTGGCGGAGGCGGCGATGGCCTGGCACTGACCGGCGCCGATCACTTCGCCTCAAACCTCGCCTTAGCAGGGATCCTCCTGCTCGGTGGCGGGGTGCTTGTCGGCAGGTCGGTGTATATCCGTAGGCGACGCAGCATCGCCTAGCACTACGCAGTCAAGGCGGGGGCGGTGGGTGAAAACCACCGCCCCCGGGGGAAACGAGAGGGGTACCGTGATGGACATGGCAGAGGTGGGGGCGGTCGACGCGACTGGCGGCACGAACACGCGAGGCCGCAGGTTCTGGATCCGCGTCGCAGCATGGGGAGCCGGTGCGGCGCTGGTCATCGCAGGCGTCCTTGTGGGCGGTACGGCGTATGCGGATCAGCGGGCACAGTCAGCGCTCGAAGGGTCGCAGACGGGTGCGACCGACGCGATCGCGTCATGCCAGGCGGACGTTGCCAGCTCGCTCGCGACGTTGCGGTCTGCGGCCGCGGCGGCACTGCGTGCGGTCGACGTCACCGACCGAGTCGACACTGAGCTCGCGGCGGTCAACAACAGCCGCGACGCGCTCCGCAACGCCGGTGAGGGCGCGTGCTCTCAGTCAGTCACGGATGAACGTGCAGCGAACGATCAGGCCGCTACCGACGCTGCGGCCGACGCCGCCCACGTGGCTGACCTGGCAACTCAGCTTCGCGCGGCCACGAGCAAGCTCGTCGACGCCACCGCTCCGGCGTTGGTCGATGCGGCACGCGAGAACTACACCGCGAAGTTGGCAGAACTGGCGAAGAGCATCGACACCGCCAACACGTCGGCCGCGTCCATGGTGGGCCAGGTCGCAGACCAGGCCACCCTTGACGCGCTCAACGCGGCGATCACCGAAGCGAAGGCCCTCGTCACCGGCTCCACCGACGCCACCGACGTGGACGGCTTCACCGCCGCATCAGACGCCCTGGCAGCCGAGCGGGCGAAGATCACGGGCGCGGCAACAGCCGCGACCGCGTCCCACCAGGCATGGCTCGACGCCCAAGCCGCAGCAGCGGCGGCTGGCCCGGGAGGCTCCACCTCGCACGCGTCAAGCGGGTCCTCGTCAGGAGGCTCCACGGGTGGCGGGTCGACCGGCGGAGGCGCTACGGGCGGTGGAACCACAGGTGGTGCGGGCGTCGTCACGTGGTCGACCTGTGACGGCACCAAGGAAGATAAGTACATCGACGGCAACTACGCAGGGAACCGAGGCTGCACGACGGTGGCGTATGCATCTGCGGCAGTCGCTCCCTACCAGAATTCCGGTGGCGGTGGATGCACCGTCGTGGGCGCGCGGATATCGGACTCAACCGCCGCACTGGTGTCGAAAGCGAGCCAGTACACGTACGGGCGGTTTACGTTCTCGCAGGAGAACGAGACGCAGGTGCGAATGACTATCGCGACCTGCGCGGCGTCTTAGCGCACGCAGTCGTCGGTTCGCGGCAAGGGGCAGCACCTTCGGGTGTTGCCCCTTGCTGTTTGACCTAGTAGACCTCGAGCGTGGTGGAGCTTGAGGCGACTCCGCCCGCCGCGCAGCCGACGGTGTAGTTGCCGGCGGCAAGCCCTGTGAACGAGCCGGAGTAGGACGCGGCACCGTTCACAGTGCCGGGCCCTGAGAGCGTGGTGCTCGCACCGTTTGCTGTGCAGGTGACCGTGACAGACATTGAGCCGCTGGTCTGAATGTTGGCGGTAATGGAGATAACGCCCGTTCCGGTGGTCGCGTGGAAGCTGATGCTCGACACGTAAGCGGCGGGTGCGGGTGGGGGAGCGACGGGGCCACCACCTGTCGAGGTGCCGCCGGACGACGTACCTCCGCTCGGCTTGGAACCACTCGAGGTGGCCGCGCTCTGAACTTGCGCCGCGGCGGCCGCGGCCGCCGCTTCCGCTGCCGCGGCCTCATCAGCCAAGCGTTGCTGCTCTGCCTGGTAGGCGGCAACGGCCGCAGCCACGCTCTGCGTGATGCCCGGGTCGGCACTTCTCACGGGAAGGTTCCAGGAATCAAACATGGGTGGCACCACCGCGGAGATTGACGGGGGCTGGGGGGCAAGGGTGGGAGCTGATTCGTTGCGGGAACCACTAGGGGATTCGATCGCCTGGACTGCCTGCACGACTACGAGAGTCACGACGCCGCCGGCGACGAGCGTGATGATTGTGCCCGCTACCCGCCGTCGACGGCTGAGGCGGGCGGACCCCCGGGGCAGCGCGTCGAGTCGAGCGAGTTCGGGTGCAATGGCAGCAAGCTCGCGGCGAGCCTGGGCGCTGCGCGAGGTGTCATTGTCGTCAACGTCGAAGACCCCGCGAGCGAGCCCAGCGAGCTCGGCGCGGGCCTGCGAAGTCCGTTGCGTGCCAGCCATCGCTACTCGTCAGCGGCGTGATCGTCCGGGGCGCTAGCCGACCTGTTCGATTGCGCCTCGAGAAAGGCGATGGCCTTGTCCGTGACGATCTTCCAGGTGGTGCCGGTCTTGAACGCGGGCAGGTCGCCCTTGTCGATCCAGTTGCGAACGGTATTGGGGTGAACCTGGACGATGCTCGCCAGTTCACCAATGGTGACGACATGCCCAGCAGGGCCGGGGCGCCCCGGCACGCCGTAGAACAGTTCGGGGATGCCGCTGGCGCTCGGTGTCATGCCATCCAAGATACCACCCTGGTGTGAATACGCGTGTGCTAGCGTGATCTAATGTGATGTGGTGTGAAGTGCTGTGCTTCACAGTGACCAGATGGTCAAGAGAGTGAGAGAGCGATGTCAGACATGTTCGACGGGGCCGATCGGGTGGAGACCTACCAAGAGCCAACCGGGTCGCGCATTGACCGCAAGGCACTGCAAGCGGAGTTTGCCGCCACCACACCGCCACCCAGGAAGCCTGCTCGCAAACTGCTCAACAAGAAGGCTTGGGAGATGTACGAGGCGGACCTCGAGAAGTGGAAGCGCGATGTGCGCGATGCGCGGCTACGCGACAGCCCGTGGCCGCGAGCAATGAACGTGTTAGTCACCAACAAGAAGGGCAGTTCCGGCAAGACGCCGACCACGCTGTGCACGGCGGGAGCGTTGGCGAGCATCCTCGGCGGGGGAGTGGCAGTGTTTGAGGCTGCCGATACCGTGGGCACGCTCTTGTCGCGAGCCGAGGGCACGGCCACCAAGGGCCTAGCGGAGATGCTTCGCAATGCGGATCAGCTCAACTCGCGCGCAGCAGTGGAGTCGTACGGCCTCAAGCAAGGTAGCGGCGCGATGGTGTACGGCTCAGTGGCGCGTCGACGCCCGTGGTCCGGCGCTGACGTTGACACCATGCGCGAGATCCTCGACATGCAGTTCTTGGTAACGATCGCCGACTCGGCCAACAACGAAATGTCGGCCGCGTTCGGCGCCGCACTCCAAGGCGCGGACGTCCTCGTGATCCCCACCGCCATGAGTTTTGACTCCGTATCAGCGGTCATCGAGACGCTGGACTTCATTGACAACAAGGACAAAAGCGGCCTCATCCCTTACCGGCCCGACCTGTGGGACCGAACCATCGTCGTGGTGAGCCCCGACGGGCGTGTAGAAGATCCCGAGGTGTCTGCCAAAGTCGTCGAGGTCCTCAGGAAGCAAGGCATCACCGTCGTGAGAGTGCCCTACGACGACCACCTGGCCGAAGGCCGCACGATCAGCTGGAACTTGCTGTCAGACGAGTCACGCCTTGCATGGAGCGAAGTCGCGCACCTCGTAGGCGAGAAACTTCACCTCGCTATCACCACCAACTAGGAGAAAACCATGTTCAACCTCATCACCTCGAGCAACAACCCTCTTGACGGCCGTAACCCCGACACGGGCGCTCTCGGCGGTGACTTCAACCACCTGATCGCCACCTTGACGGACTCCGTGTGGGGTATCGCCCTCGTCGTGGTGGTCGTGGCGTGGATCGTCGCGGCCGCAGCGTTCGGCGTGAAGCAGCGCAACAACCCCGGTCAGGCAGGAGGAGCCAAACTGTGGCTCCTGGGTGCAAGCGCCGCTCTGATCCTCGTGGCGGCCGCGAACGTCATCGTCGGTGGTCTGCTGAACGTCACGAGCGCGTAGTGATTACCGGCCTCCCGGACCTCGGGTGGGCAACCGACCCCATCGGGAAGCTGTTTTCCGCGATTGTCGACGCGGTCGCCACTCTTGTCACCCTGCTCTTCACCTGGCTCCTGAGCCTCACGCAGGTGAACTTCCTCAACACCTCTTGGCTTCAAACGTACGACGTGGCACTGTGGCTGGCGATGATCGCGTTCGCGCTCATGTGGATCATGACAGGCGTTGCGCTTGCCACTCGAAAAATCAACGGCCGCACCGCGTTCAACCGCATGGCCGTCGGCTCGATCACGTTCCTCGTGATCGCGCCTTTCGGCCCCAGCATCGGCGCCTGGCTCGAAAACCTGTTCAGCGCCCTTACCCGGGGCCTACTCGAATGGGGCGTGAGCAGCTCCGCCGAGGACGTCGCCACGGGGTGGAGCCAGCGCATTAGCGCCCTCGACGGATCGGGCGCAGCCGCCGAGCAAATCATCGGGATCATCCTTCTGCTCTGTGTCATCGTGGCACTGATCGGAATGCTTGTCGTGTCAATCGTGATCGCGTTGCTGCAGTACATCGGCGGGGCACTGTTCCCGATCCTGTTGGCGTTCCTTGTCAGCTCCAAACACAACTCGATCGCCAAGAAAGCCACCGCGATGATGCTCGTCCTCATGATGGCGCTCCCTCTAATGGTCTTCGCTTTGGTCGTGGTCATGAAGATCACGGCCGGTGTGGACACTCAGAATGGGGCAGTCGAACTGATGGCCACCGGTCAGACCGATATGGGCAAAGACATCGCGCTCATGATCGAGATGTTCGTCGGGCTTGGGCTGGCCGCCATGGCCCCTCTCGCAATGGCCTCCTGGGCGATGAAGAACCTCGGCGCAGACGCCGGAGGCGACGCTGGCACTGCGGATCCCGCCACTTCGGCGCCGATCGGGCAGCAAACAAGCCAGGGTGCCGCCAACAGCGTCGGACAGTCGATGAGCAGCGGCGGTTCATCTCCCGCCTCAGGCGGGTCCACCAGCGGAAGCGCAGACGCGGGAAGCACCGCGTCGGCCGCCGGCGCGGGAAGCGGTGGGGCGAGCGCGTCGGGCGCCGCCGCAGGTGGAGGTACCGCTGCAGGCGCCGCCGCAGGTGGAGGTGCCGCCGCGGGTGGAGGTGCCGCCGCGGGTGGAGGTGCCGCCGCTGGTGCCGGTGCTGGCGCAGTAGGTGGACCGGCAGGAATGGCGGCCGGCGCCGCTATTGGGGCTGGTGCTAGCAAGGCGGGCAATGCGATCGAGCAGGCGCAACAGAGGGTGTCATCGGCGGCGCAGCAAGCCTCACAAACTGCGATGACGTTGTCCAACATTGCGGGCGGCGACGCCGGGGAGGTCGGGGAATGAGCGACGAGGTGCGCACGTCACTGATCGGCGGTGACGAGGGCGACGTTTCCATGTTCGGTGGAATGTCGAAAGACCAGGTGACGATGATCTTCGGCACCGTCGGTGTCGGTTTCGTATTCATCCTCTTCGGTGCGGTGGTGCCTGCACTGGGCATCATGATCGTGGGTGGGGGACTGGGGTTCCTTCTGACGATCCCGACCGCGTCGGGCACGCTTGCCAGCAAGGCAATCACGCGCCTGCGTTGGGTGTGGCGTCGAGTGCGGGGAACGGATCGCTTTGAGCCGTACTCAGACGCCAAGTGGGAGGCGGCGCAGGGTCGCAAGGAGCGAGTGGCGCTACGCGCCCGCCCTGACGGCGCTGATGCGATGGTGTGGTTGCAAAGCGGTGCGGGCCAGCCAGGAATCGCATGGCACCGGCCTCTTGGCGAGGAGGAGTACCTGTCGGTCGCGTTCAGCGTCGAGGGGATTCTGCAGGGGCTGGAATCCCAGGCGGAAATTGAAGCCTCGAGCGAAGCCTGGGGAAACTTCCTGGCAGGCTACGGCGGCGGCACTTCTCTCGTGCGCGAGGTGCAGACCATCACGCGGGTATTGCCGCCCGACATGGCGTATCACATGCAGTGGCTGAGGCAGAACCTTCACCCCACCGAGGACAACGACGTGGCCGCTGGCACGATGGCCGTGTTGCGCCAGTCGTATGCGCAGGTGCTTGACGTGTGTGAGCGGGGCGCGTTGGTGCAGCGTCACTTCGTTGTACTGAGGTGGCCGATAAGCCAGGCATTCACCCAACAGGCGGCACACTTTGGGGCGTATCACGAGGGGTGGCTCGACATGATGCGCCAGGAGGTCGATGCTGCACTACGGGCGCTGGCCTTCTCGGGTATGGGCGCGGTGTCCGTGCTCACCGCACGCCAGACGGCAGCCATGATGTTGCACCAACAGGACCCCAGCCGGCCGCTGGATAAGGTGTCCGATGTTGAACCTGACGTGATGGCGTTGTCTTCACATGACGTTCGAGGTGCGTGCGTCACCAAGGGTGCCGATCGCGAGTATTGGCACGCAACAGCCATGATCCGGTCGTCACTGACAGGGAACGCACCTCGCACCACCCTGTGGACGCTGCCAGTACTCACCGGAATGCGGGCACCCATCGTGCGCACCATGAGTTTCCACTTGCGACTCATCCCGGCGATGTCGGCGCGCGGGCGCGCCGAGTCGGACGCGGCGCGGGCACATGTGGAGGTCATCGAGGCCAACAAGAGGGGTCGACTCGATTCCCTCGAGGCCCAGCACCAGCGGGACACGGCGCTACGGCGCATGAATGACCTTCGCCCAGGATCCCGACACCAGGGTGTCGAGTGGGTCGGCTTCGTCACCATCACGTCTGAGTCTGCCGAGGGCCTGGGCCGTGACAAGCGAATCATGGAGGAGCACGTGCAAACGGGCCTTGGAATCAATCGGTTGCTGTGGATGGACACGATGCACTCAGCCGCAATGGGTACGACGTGGCCGATCGCGCGAGGCGTGCGACCGCGTCGAGCCGCCCTGTTCGACCAAGCCTCAGCCGCGCTCGATCGCGCATAGGGAAGGGAAGCGACATGGCATCACAACACCCCGGTGTTGACGTACAGAGCTTGAGGGCCACCTTCGCGGCAAAGCCCGACACGGCGCCCGAACCGCAGCCACAGGAGGCGGGCGCTGGGAAGTACAAGCGAGCAAAAGGCCAGGTCGTCGACGCCCCGAACACACTGCCCGGGTCTCGGCTTCGCAGCTTCGCGACACTGGCACGCGCCCAGTGGTATTCACCGCTTGCCCACGGGGCGCTGTCAACAACGCGGCAGGCGGAAATCCTTCACGCCGCGGCGATCGCACCGCCGACCGACAACCAGGGCGTTGCGATCGGACGGGACGTACTGTCGCGCAGTCTCGTGGCACACGACCCGCACACGGCGTACACACGCAAAGTCATCAGTTCACCGGCGACCGTGATCGTCGGCCACGTAGGAACAGGGAAGTCGTCTCTGCTGAAAACCGTCTACGTGCTGCGTCCGCTGATCCTCAGGGATCGCCGTGTCGTGGTTCTCGACAAGAAGGCCAACGACGCGGGCCGTGAGGGGGAGTACGCGGAGGTGACGCGCTCGTTCGGTGCGGAGCCGATCAAGTTCTCGGTGCGCGGTGGCGGTGCGGTGCTGAATCCGTTGGACCCCCGCATCACGGGTGCGGACGACAGCGGTGCGGATCCCACCGCCGGTGTGCAGGTCCTTCGCGCGTTGGCCGAGATGTCAGGAGGGCGCGCGCTTGATGAGTGGGAAGACGCCGTGCTCAGAACCGCATTCGCCAAGACCATGAGCGCGGCACAAATCCGGACGCCCGTCCTGCAGGATGTGTTGCCGTTCTTGTTCGCAGCGGCGGATCATGCTGAGCGGCGCCTGTCGAGTAGTGCCAGTGAACGCTACGACCAGGCAGGTATCTCGGTCGGATTCATGCTTGAGCGCTTCCTCGCGGACTTCCCCGGAGTGTTCGACGGTGAGACGTCGAAGAACGTCCAACTGAACGAACGCCTCACGACGTTCGACATGTCGAACCTGCCCGATGATGGCCCGGCGATCCAAGCCGTCGCCGCACTTGCAAACTCTTGGCTGCTGGGCGTCGTCAGGCGCGACTACGGCAAGCCAACGAACTTCATCACGGAAGAGGGCTGGCACCTGGTGGGAGGCCCGTATGCGCGAGTATTTCAGAGCAACACCAAACTAGCCCGAGACCTGGGCATCGCCATGATCATCGCTTTGCACCAGCCTGCGGACATTCCCGCGGACTCTGTTGCCAGGGCGATCATCAAGTCCGCCGACACCGTGCACATCTTCCGTCAGGCACGCCGTGAGGACATTGATGCGGTGGTGGAACTGTTCGGGCTCGATGCTGACACGAGGGACACGGTGGGCTCACTGCCACAAGGACAGCACCTACTCAAGATCGGCAACCGGCCAGAGATCCGCGTGGAGCACATTCGTAGTGCCATCGAGGTAGAGCTAACGAACACGGATCGGGGAATGGGGGGCAAGTGAACCCGGACATGCGCGACAGTTGGTTCACAGGTGCGCTCGTCGCAGGGGTGGCGGCCGCCGCACTTATCGCATGGCACGTAGCGCTGGTGGTCACCGCGCCAGGACACGGGATCCTGGCATTGTCGGCCACGGTGTGGGGCCTGGTGCAGTTCCACCCTTTGCAACCGGCCGACGTGTCGGCGCCGGCGCCCCTGAGTGCCACAGTGCTGATCACCGTGGTGATCGTCGTGGTGGCCGTAACAACACTGCTACTGACAAACGCTCGAGGCGGCTCCGCCCCGGTGAGGCGCAAGGGCATGAACAGTGGCCAGTCGATCGCGCGTGCGGCACGAAGCAAGCACTCGCCGTTGGGTTTGGTTGTCGGGTACGACGGGCGCCGCCCGGTGACCGCCAGGGTTGAGGACTCGGCTCTACTGATCGCGCCCCCTCGAGCGGGAAAGACCACACGGCGGGTGGTGGCCCTCGTGAGGCAGGCGCCCGGCGCGTGTGTGACGACGTCAACGAAAGCGGACGTGCTGCGCGCCACACATGCGGAGCGGGCCAAGTTTGGTCGCGTTCTCGTTTTCGATCCAGAACGCACGAGCCTGTGGCCCGAGAAGGTCAGTTGGGACATTGTGGCCGGCTGTGAGGATCAGGTTGAGGCTACCGAGCGGGCCCGGGCGCTCGTGGCCGCGCACCCGATCACGGGCACCAAGAACGCCGACTTCTTCGAGGCCACGGCAGCCATCGTGTTCAGCCGCAATCTGCACGCGGCCGCACTGGCCGGAAAGTCGATCGAGGACGTGCTGCGCTGGTCTAGCGATTGGCGCGATAACGAGCCGTACGACATTTTGGGAGACAGCCCCGAGGCCGCGAAGAACTGGGGAGCCGAACTCTTCGTCGTGACCCGTGGGCCGGCCCACGAAACAACGTCGTCAACCCAGCAAGCACTCAAGGTGATGCTGGAGCCTTTGGCGACACCGGAGGCTGTGGCGTCGATGATGCCCTCCGCCCATCAGATCAACGTCAACGATTTTGTGCGCTCAAGGGACACGCTGTATTTGATGAGCCAGTCAGGTGAGGGCTCGGCTGCACCGTTGACGACGGCGCTGGTGGCCACGATTGAACGTCAAGCCCGGATCCAGTCACAGCACACGATCAGCGGGAGCCTGGCTACCCCGATGACGTTCGTGCTGGATGAGGCGCCCAACATTGCCGCCCTGCCATCACTACCGTCGCTGATGACGGACGGTGGCGGGCGCGGCTTGATGGTGTGGGTGATCGCGCAGTCAATGTCACAACTCAAGGGCCGTTGGGGCGATGCGGGCGCGGACACGATCTTTGACGGCGCCGCCGTGAAACTGATTCTCGGTGGCGGATCGGACGAAGCGTTCTTGGAAAGGCTGTCGGTCCTGGTGGGGCAGCACCGCGTGCAGCGTTCAAGCACGTCATACGGCAACGGACACAGCGGCGGATCAAAGTCCGTGTCGCAGGAGTGGGCGAGGATCCTCAGGCCCGAAGAGATTCGCGAACTGCCCGAAGGTAAGGCGTTGCTGCTGTACCGCAACCAGCGTGCCGCGATCGTGTCGCTGCCAGCATGGTTCGAGGGCAAGGAACGCAAGACCGTCGAGGCGTCGATCGCGGCCGCCGCACGCCTCGAGGGGATCACCTGATGAGCCAAGGAACGCTCGATAGCAACCCCGAAGAGGGCACCGAGCCCGCAGGTGACGGTGAGCTTGCGGGTGACGGCGAGCTTGAGGTCATCGCCCAGACGCTAGGCAAGATCAACACGAGCCTGTCGAAGCTGTGGGGCAGCCATAACGCCCTTGAGGGCGCGGTCGACAAGATGCTCAAACTCATCGAGGCACACACACCTTCCGGGCCGCTGCACTGGGGCACCCTGCCGGACGAGGCCGCGGCTGACCTTCTCGAGCGGGTCGCGGACTTCGTTGACTTCCTGCAGGAGGTCTACCTCTTGCCCGGCTCAGACTTCAAAATCAAACGGTGCTGGTGGCAACACCCAGACCTCTTGTGGCAATTGACTGCGCTTTACGCCGCATTTCTTGATGCCTACAACCCCAATGAGCCACCGAGCACCAAGCAAGCCGCGTTTCACGAGCATGTGTTGTGGCCGATCCTCCACCGCATCATGTCTTTGCAGTCGCAGAAGCAATGTAACGCGACCGAGCACAAGGGGCTGGATAAGCCCAAGACTGGACGAGACCCCGAACTGGGGAAACGCGTTGAGGAATTGAGGGCAGAACGTGATGATGAAGAGCTTCACCATGGTGACGTTGACGGTCGCGATAATGACGCTGACCGCCTGCAACTCGAACTCACCGAGCGCGACGCCACCCACACTGACGAGCCCCACATCGACCTTGACGACCGCGCCAACTACAGCGCCGTCGCCATCAACACCGAGCCCGACACCCGGTGAAGCGCTGGCGCCCACGGCTTTACCGATGGGCGAAGAGCCGGCCCTTCCCGACGTGGGACCAGCCACAGACTCCCAACAAGCCCGACAAGACGCACTATCGGTCGCCGTGGCGTTCGTCGCGGCCATGACCGACACCTCTGTGCCGTTCGACCAATGGCGCGCCCAGTTGCGTCCACTGGTCGACGACACTCTGTTTCGCCAACTCGGCGGGTGCGACGGGTGCGGAGACGTAGACGCGTCGTGGTTCAACTTGGGTAAGCCCACGGGGCCAGGACAGCTGAGCGGCCTGCCCGTGCCCGTGCTCGCGGTGGTCGACGTACCCACCTCCAGGGGAACCGTTACCGTGACAATGACCCGGCTGAGCGATGGCGCGCCGTGGCTCGTGGGACGGTTCGAATGAAGGCCATCAAGGTCACGATCGTGGCCCTACTGTTCAGTGCCCTTGCGGTGCCAGTAATGACCGTGCTCGCAATGGCAGGACCGTCGAGTCTCGCCATCCAGTGCGCCACACCCGTCGAGCGCGCGGATCAAACGGTCCCTGACATCTCCTCCTTCACCAGCGAGCAACGATCCCTGGGCTTAACGATCACAGATGCCAACAACACCGGCGACGCCATGCTCACCTCCGTGTTGCTCACAATGGCACTGCACGTCACCAACCTTGCCGACATCGACGCCTCCGGCGCCGCGATCAACCCCTTCACCGGCCAAAGCGACAACGCAGGCGTGAGGGCCGAGACGCGTCAGGTTCTCGACCGCATCACCAGCCTGAGCACCTGGGACGCGACGCCACCGGCGGCCTTGACCGCCTGGGCGCTAGGAACACCCAGCGCCAACCTCACCGACGAGTGGCGCCAGGCCGCCGTACTCGCAGCCGCCACAGAAGTCGTCGACATCCAATTCCTCCTCAACATGCAAGCGGTCGACCCCACATGCCAGCGCGCCCGCACCGTGAATTGGGACGGGACATACGTCGTGCAAAACGGGTGGGCGTTCCCCGTGCCAGTGGCCCACACCATCAGCTCACCTTTCGGCTACCGGTTCCACCCCATCGAGCACAAAATGCTCTTCCACGAGGGCATCGACATCGCAGCCCCGTGCGGCTCACCCATCATCGCCGCGAAGTCCGGAACCATCACAAGATGGAGCGAGAACGAGCCAGGCTACGGCACGCTGATCGAGATCATGCACGACGACGGCACCCGCACCCGATACGCCCACATGTACCCAGGAACACTGAACCTCTACCTCGGCGCCACCGTCACCCGGGGCGAACCTATTGCGGAAGTCGGCAGCGCCGGAAACTCAACCGGCTGCCACCTGCACTTCGAGGCGCGTAACATCCTCGGGGCGCCACTCGACCCAGAGCCCCTCGTCGGCTCTTAACCGGCACTACACCCCAGAGGACGCGGATCCCTCGCAAGGTTGCCTTGCGCGGCCAGCAAGAAAGCGGCTCGCGTGCGGCGCACGAGCGTTACAGTGAGCGGCCTCCGCGCCGCTTCTCTTCCTCGGCCAGATCCGCGGCGGTCTTGATTGCACGTAGCGATTCTGCCGCCTCTTCCGTTCGCACGAACCTGCGGTCGCGATCTGACTGCCGGACGTGCGCTAGGCGGCAGGGCTTCGCTTGTCGCGAGGGGGTGGCGGTCACGCGATTTGTCGGCCCAGGTTGCGATACTGGCTCCATGCCCGTCGCGTCGTCTTTGTATCCCGAGGACACGCCGCACCTGCGAAAGCTTCGCGGCGCCTTCTTCACACCGGATGCGATCACAGGTTTCGTCACCGACTGGGCGATCCGCGACGCTGAGGACCGGGTCCTCGAACCGTCGGCGGGGGACGCGGCATTCCTGGTTCAAGCAGTCCAGAGGCTCCGCAGCCTGGGCGCGGAGGACCCTGTCGTCCATGGGGTGGAGATCCACGCACGTAGCGCCAGGGTCGCGGTTGAGAGGGTGACCGCGGCTGGGGGCCGTGCCTCGATCGAGATCTCTGACTTCTTCCAGGTGGCACCTACGCCGGCGTATTCGGCGGTGGTTGGCAACCCTCCATACATTCGCTACCAGGAGTTCGCGGGCGCGTCACGCACGAAGTCTCGGGAGGCGGCTTTGCGTGCGGGGGTTGCTCTCACCGCACTCGCGTCGAGTTGGGCGGCCTTCACGGTTCACTCAGCGTTGTTCCTGAAGCCTGGCGGACGCATGGGCCTGGTGTTGCCGGCAGAGCTGTTCAGTGTCAACTACGCGTCGGCTGTTCGCCGTTTTCTCTTCGAGTCGTTCCAGTCCATCGAACTAGTGATGTTCGAGGAGCAGGTGTTTCCGGAAGCCGAGGCGGATGTTGTCCTCCTGCTTGCCGACGGGTTCCGCATGGGACCGGCAGGGCACGCAACGGTGTTTCCAGTGAGGGACGCGAGCGAGCTAGGCGAACGCACGAGTGGCCTCCGGTGGAGTCCGGTGGATCCGGGCGACAAGTGGACTTCCCTCCTCATCGACCCGGAGGCGAGTGAGCCGCTGCGATCGCTGCGTGCGAAGGGTGCGTTTACGCACTTGGAAGCGTGGGGAGATACGACGCTGGGAATGGTGACGGGCAACAACCGGTACTTCGCTCTTTCTCCAGCGCGTGCCCGTGAGCTCGACTTGCCGCAATGCGAATTGATGCACCTGTCTCCTCCGGGGAGCGCTCACCTTCGAGGGCTTGAGCTCACGAGCAAGGATCTCGAGTCGCTTGGTCGCGCTGGCAAATCAACCTTGCTCTTCCGCCCCCAGGGGCAGCTCTCACGCGCGGCGCAGGACTACGTAGACGCGGGTCACCACGCTGGCGTTGACACCGCGTACAAGTGCAGGGTCAGAAAGACCTGGTATGAGGTTCCGCTCTTGGAACCGGCGGACTTGCTACTCACGTGTATGAACGCCGACACCCCGCGGCTGACCACTAACGCCGCGGGTGCGCGGCACCTGAACTCCGTCCATGGCGTCTACCTGCGCGATGAGTACAGAGAGCTGGGTCGAGAACTGCTTCCCTTGGCGAGCCTCAACTCCCTCACGCTACTCCATGCTGAGGTGGTCGGTAGATCGTATGGCGGGGGCGTCCTCAAACTTGAGCCGCGCGAGGCCGACGTTTGGGCCATGCCCTCGCCTGCGTTGGTTGAAGAGCGTTCCGCTGCCTTGAGGAATGTCCGCGGCGATGTCGCTGAAGCGCTTGAGCGTCGCGACCTTGCGGCTGCTGTCAAGCTGGTTGACCGAGCCCTCTTCCAAGGTTCCGCACGCCTCCTGAAGCGCGACCTTGACCCCGTGAGAAGCGCACGTGCGGCAATGTATCAACGTCGAATTACTAGGGGCAAGAGTGGTCGCTGAGCCTTCGGCCAAGAGCCGCGCGTGGGTCATGTTCGATCAGATCGTGGCTGATGCGAGTCCCGATGCGCAGTACACGAATCCGTGGGTGAGTACGGATGTGGATGAGTCCAGTTCCGGGGCGGGTCAGCAGCGGCTGCGACTGGATCGACTCTGTTTCGAACCGGACTTCGAGGTTCTGCGCAAACTACTTGGGGTCCCGCTTTTTCTCGGCGCCGAGAGCCAGACGGGCGTGCCTGCGCTTGCCCTTGACATCTGGATCGCATACGAGCTTCGTCGCGCCGGGTTTGACGCCGACGCAGTGTGGCCGCGCGCCGTTCACCCCAGGGTGTTGCCCGCGTCGATCGCTAACCTGCTCGGCAGCCTGCCCCAAAAGGAACGCGTCGCGCTCGACAACCGCCTCAAGAAGCGGGAGGCCATATCTGGCGCCACCGCCTCGAGTGCCAGCATCCTTGGCAAGAACTACCTCAAGCAGGTCGATGTCGTGATGTCGAACTGGATCACGGGCCCAGAGTTGCTGATCTCGACGAAGCGCATGGATTCCAGTTTTGGCAAGAACGCCGCGAACCGTGTTGAGGAGTCTTACGGAGATGTGAAGAACCTTCGACTCCGGCATCCCATGGCGGCGCTCGGTTTCTTCTACGGTCTGAGGTCGACGATTTTCGAAGAGGAGCCCGATAAGGCGGAGTGGTTGATCGACCTTCTACAGAAGCTTGGTCAAGAGGACGACGCCTACCACTCGGTTGCGCTCCTGGTGATCGACTATGACGGCGGCAAGCCCGCCCCTGACGACCCAGGCGACGGAGAGGATGCGCTCGCTGAGGCGCAGCTCGTGGATGACTCGACTGAGGACATCGATGAGAGCGCGGAGTTGGAAGTCGTGCAAGATCTGCCTCTCGAGAGCTTGCCTCGCGTTGAATTCGCGCAGGATCGGATTCCTCCTAGTCTTCAACCCAGCCAATTCCTTGCGGCCATGGTCAATCGGGTTCTGGACACCACACCCATCACCCTTCACAAGGAGGCGAGGAGGCGCCGGGGACTGCTGCACGGGTAGGTGACATCTGATCTGGCTTGCCCGAGGGGTGGGCCTGGAAGGATGTCAATATGCCCAAGCCCTATCCAAGTGAGTTCCGGGATGACGTGGTGCGCGTCGCGCGCAACCGTGAACCTGGTGTTTCGATCGATCGGATCGCGAAAGACTTCGGCGTTCACCCGATGACGTTGCAGAAGTGGTTGCAGCGCGCCGCGGTCGACGACGGAACCAAACCCGGCCAATCCCGCACCGAGTCCGCCGAGTTGCGAGAGGCACGCAAGCGGGTCCGGCTGCTCGAGCAGGAGAACGAGGTGCTGCGGCGGGCGGCGGCGTATCTGTCGCAGGCGAACCTGCCGGGAAAAGGTGGTACCCGCTCGTGACAGAGCTCGCCGCATCGGGGATCCCCGTGACGGTGACGTGCCGGGTCCTCAAGCTCTCACGCCAGCCCTACTACCGGTGGCTGGCTGACCCCATCACGCCCAGCGAGGTGGTGGAGGCGTATCGGGCGAACGCGTTGTTTGACGCACACAAGGATGATCCTGAGTTCGGGCACCGGCTCCTCGCTGACGAGGCCCGAGACGCCGGTGAGGCGATGTCGGACCGGACCGCCTGGCGGATCGCCTCGGACAACGGCTGGTGGTCCGCGTTCGGGAAGAAGCGGGGCAAGAACGGCAAGAAACCGGGTCCACCAGTCCACGACGACCTCTGCACCGTCACGGACGAGGACGGACGGACCCGGCACGAGTTCACCGCCGACGGTCCGAACCAGCTCTGGCTCACCGACATCACCGAGCACAAGACCGCTTGGATTCCAGCGATCGTCGCAACGCTCGCGGTCACGAGGTTTCTAGTAAAGCACTGAAGCGTTCGGCTGGAGTGTCCCAGTCGAGGGACTTGCGGGGTCGGTCGTTGAGTTCGTCCGCCACGGTGCGAAGCGCGTTCCGATCGTGACGGGATAGATCAGTGCCTTTGGGGAAGTACTGGCGTAGTAGTGGAGTGGTCCCCGAAAGTTGGACACGTTAATTGAACCCTACGCGGTGGCTGAAGTTTGGGCGCGGTACTCGTCGGGGCTGAGGTAGCCGAGCCGTTGCTGGATTCGGGTGGTGTTCCACCAGTGCAGGTAGTCAGTCAGCCCCGCGTGAAACTCGTCAAGAGTTCCGGGTTGTTGGATGCGAAACCACTCCTCCTTGAGGTGGCTGAAGAACCCCTCCATGACGGCGTTGTCGAGGCACGTGCCCTTGCGAGACATCGACTGGGTGAGCCCCGCCTCCGCCAACGTGTCCCGCCAGAGGGTGTGTCGGTACTGAAATCCTTGGTCGGAGTGAACAAGAGGTTTCTCGCCAGGGTTGAGAGTGTCGATGGCAATGCGGAGACCGTCGGTGACCATCTTCACGCTCGGAGAAGGCCCCGCCGTCGCAGAGATGACTCGGTTGTCATGGAGATCGAGGATAGGCGAAAGGTAGACCTTGGAACCGCCGATATTGAACTCGGTAACGTCGGTGGCCCACTTAGTGTGCCTAGATCCAGTCGCGAACTGGCGATGCAATACGTTGTCGGACGCCTCGCCGACCTCGCCTCGGAAGGAGTTGTACCGTTTGCGACGCCGCACTGGGCATTGCAACCCGAGTTCCCGCATCAATTTGAGCACGGTCTTCTTGGACACCCTCCACCCCTGTCGAGTCAGAACTGCGCGGATACGCCGATGCCCGTATGCGCTGTTCGCCGCCTCGAACGCATCACGAATGGCTTCTTTGATGTCGGTATTGGTGTCCCCGCGACTGAGCCGGCGCCGGTGGTCGTAGAACGTCGACCTGGGAAGGCCCGCGATCTGCAACAAGAGGGGTAGTGGATAGTGCGCCTTGAGATCTTCGACAGTTCGAACTTTCAGCGTCGTTCCTGTGATCTCAAGGCCCGCAATTTTCCCAAGTACGCGACCTCAGCGCGAAGCCGTTCGTTCTCGGTGCGCAGCGCCTCGATCTCGCTCTGCGGAGGGGAATCCTCCCGATCGGTTGGTGGCCTGCCGCGCCGCTTCGGACGCAGACCGTCCTCCCCGTCGCGTCGATAGATGCTCGTCCAGTTGGCGACGGTGCTGGGCGACGGAAGCTCATACTCTGCGCAAAGAGCCCTCCCGGACTCACCCTTGACATGGCGCCGCACGATCTCGAGCTTGGTGGCGAAGTCGTACTGTCTGCGGTCTCTCGTCACCAAAGCACCCCGTCCTCGCAGCTGCCATCGCTGATACAACATTTGGACCGCAGACCGGGCAAGGTCAAGCGAAATGGCCACGGACTTGGCGGTGAACCCCTGCTCGAACAACTCGACAGCCGACACGGCGTCGGAGTGGCTCAACGTGCTTCGTGCATACATCTGACTACTCCCTGAAGAAGGACCCCTAGATTCGGTGTCCAACTTTCGGGGACCACTCCAGTAGCCCGTTGGTGTTCTCGTTGCTGCCGCGTTGCCAAGGCGATCCGGGGTCCGCGAAGTAGACGTCGAAGTCGGTCGCGAGGCTGAAGGCGCGGTGTTCGGCCATCTCCGCGCCCTGGTCCCACGTCAAGGTCCCGCGCAGCGACGCGGGCAGGTCCTGGACAGTCGTAATCAGCGAGTCCCGGACCGCTTCGGCGCTACGTTCGCGGCCGAGATGGCCGAGCATCACGAAGCGAGTCGTCCTCTCCACGAGTGTCGCGATCGCCGACCCGCCGAGCGCGCCGATGATCAGGTCACCCTCCCAATGGCCCGGCACGTCTCGTGAGTGCACGACATCTGGCCGCTGGCTGATCGCGTTCATCGGCTCCACGAAGCGGGGACGGCGCACGTCGGGACGCTTGTGGGGCTTGCGAGCTGCACGGCCGCGGCGCAACTGCTTTGCGAGTTCACGTGTGAGTTCTCCCCGGGCGTAGACGTAGATCGTCTGGTAGATCGTCTCAGGGCTCACGCGCATCTCCGGATCGTTCGGGAAGTCCTTGATTAGCCGCTGACTGATCTGCTGCGGCGACCACCTCGTGTTCAACTTCGCCTGCACGTATCGGCGCAGCCGCGCGTTGGTGACAAGTTTCGCCTCACGGGGCCGGGCTCGGCGTGTCACCGACAAGCGGTGCGCGGTGTGGGGCAGGTAGCCACGAGTGGCGACTGTGTTGCGTGTCAGTTCTCGGCTGATCGTCGACGGTGAACGCCGCATCTGCGTAGCGATGGTGCGGATCGATAGCCCCGACCGGTGGAGGTCCTGCAGGAGCTCACGATCGGTCACACTGAGGTAGCGCGGATGGATGACCTTCTCGACGACGTTGAGGTCGATGCTGCCACCGATGGCACGGGATCTTCGTTCAGGCACGCCCCCATTGTCGCGTTCGGAGTAACGCACCACGCGTCCATCGGGATAGACCCGCCCCCGGTTGATGATCGTGATGCCCTTGTCCCAATCAGTCGCCGACCTCGCGTCGGCACCGACCCGTGCCCGGGCTTGTGCACGCGTCAGACCTCCAGCCCGCAGACGCAAGAACTCTTCCTTGCGGGGGTTGACCCTGCGGGCCTCCGAGGTCGAGATGCCCGCTTTGCGCGCCCACGCATACGCCGTGGGCTTGTGGATACCCAATTCGCGCGCCACGGTCGAGATGATCTGCCGCTCCCGCACCAGGCGCAGGAACTCGGCCTTCAACTCCGGCGAATACGTCCGTGGCGCCGCGCGCTGCATGGTCAGACCAGTGTTGCGCAACCAGTTGTAGCCAGCATCCTCATGAACACCTGCCGCCCGCGCTGCCGTCCGGACCGTCCCGCCCTTGTCCAGCAACCGGAAGAACTCCTCCTTCTGCACCTCCGTGTACTTCTTGCCAGCCATCGCCCACACCTTTCACTCAGTGTTGCGACGATCGCTGGAATCCAAGCCGCCGAGGGCAAGCTCTATCTCTGCGCGATCAAGGACGTGTTCGCCAACAAGATCGTCGGATACTCCATCGACTCGAGGATGAAGTCGAACTTGGCTGTCCGGGCGCTCGAGAACGCCATCGTGATGCGCGGCGACGTCGCCGGCTGCGTGGTCCACAGCGACCGAGGCAGTCAATTTCGAAGCCGGAAGTTCCTGCACGCTCTGAACCGTCACCGCCTGGTCGGGTCGATGGGTCGAGTGGCCTCGTGCGGCGACAATGCAGCCATGGAGAGCTTCTTCGCGCTGCTACAGAAGAATGTCCTCGACCGCCACTCCTGGACCACCCGAGAGCAACTCCGGATCGCGATCGTGACCTGGATCGAACGGACCTACCACCGGCGTCGTCGACAAGCAGCGCTAGGCCGTTTGACCCCGGTCGAATTCGAGATCATCATGAACACGCCAACCGCACTGGCTGCGTGACTACAACCTGTCACCTACCCGTGCAGCAGTCCCGTTAGGTGCGCGGAATGACGTTTCTGAACAATTCTGAGAAACGCGCAGTGATGAACACCGGATCTGTGATCGCTGAGCCGATAACGACGGCGTATGCGCCAGCCTGGAACGCCGATTTTACGTGGTCCTCGGTTGCGTAGCCACGTTCGGCGATGATGGGAACCTGCAAGCTTTCCGTGAGTTGCTCGACGAGCCGAAGGTCTGGGAATGTCGACGTGGCGCCATCGGCGTATCCGGTGGTCGACGATCCAACCATGTCTGCGCCAGCGGTAACTGCGAGCAGGCCATCACTTAATACAGCGACGTCGGCCATGACTGGCACGCCAGTTTGCTGCTTCAGGTCGCCTATCAGGGTAGCGAGATCTTGGCCGTCGTGTGATCGAGCGTGGTAACTGGCGTCGAGCGCGACAATGTCGGCACCGGCTTCGACGAGAGCAAGCGCATGCTGGAGTGTCGGCGTAATCGCCACGGATCGGTGGGCGGTTGGGTCGGTGTAGATGCCAATGATTGGAAGCGATGTCACGCGCCGGCATGCTTTGACGGCTTCCGGCCCGTCCACGCGCACGGCGGCGGCGCCACCGCGCTCTGCAGCTGCGGCGAGCGCAGCCACTTGTTTTGGTCCGCGCCATGGGGACGTGGCTGATGGCTGGCAGGACACGATAATGCCGCGGGGGAGCGACGAGACTAACCAGGGCTGACGCATTGGGCTCCTTCGAGTTTTCATGGGAGGACGTCCGTGCCGGCTGCCAAGATCCTCACGGGCTGAAAGGCATCGTCAACAATAACCATGTCGGCCGGGCCGCCACCGCAAAGTGTTCCGAGGTCGGAGCGTCCATGCAAGCGCGCCGGTTGCCTGCTTGCCATGTTCACGGCGGCTTCGGTCGACCAGCCAAAGTCGATGACATTGCGTATTTGTTGGATCAGCGGGGCAGTGGATCCAGCGAGCGTGCCGTCATCGAGGCGTGCGACTCCTTTCTGCACGATGACCTGGTTTCCACCTGCGGTGTAGCGCCCGTCGGGTGCCGCTGCAGCTGAGATCGCGTCGGTGACTAAGACGACCCGATGTCTTGCGGCGTTCAACACAAGCTGAACTGCCTCATCGGCGACGTGTACGCGGTCCGCAATAATTTGAATGATCACATCGGTCCGCGCAAGTGCAGCGCCGACGATGCCAGGATCCCGATGGCTGAATGCGCGCATCCCATTGAAGATATGTGTAACGCTGCGCGCCCCTCGATTGAAGCCCTCGTTCGCCTGTTCCGCGCTTGCCGCGCTGTGGCCCAACTGCACGACCAGACCCGATGCCACCGCATCACTGATCAACCCCAATGCACCGTCGAGCTCTGGCGCGACGGTGATGGTCCGCACCGGACCGCAACTGCGAAGTCTGTTGAGCAACTGCCCGTCTGGCTGGCGAAGATATTCGGGTCGATGGATTCCTCTGTGGTTTGGTGAGAGGAAGGGACCCTCGATATGGACACCGAGGATTGCGCAACTTCGATAACGCTGCTGTGCGGCCGCTGCCGCCCGCACAGCCTTGGCCAGGTCATCTTCGGAGGCGGTGATAAACGTTGGTTGGACCGCAAAGACACCGTGGCTTCGCAGCGAGGACAACGCTGATTCGTATTCCTCGACCGAGGCTGTCGAGAAATCGACCCCCGCGTATCCGTTCACTTGGAGGTCGACCAGACCAGGTAGTGCCAACCCGTGTCCGCGCGGAGACAGTCCGTACGAGGCGATCCGGCCATCGACAACTTCGACGTCGCCTCTTCTGTAACGCCCGTCAATAATTGCGCCCCCCACGCCCACTCTCATGAGCGGCGTCGCAGCAGACTAGCCAGGTTGTCGCCTAGTGCCGCTGATTCAGCGGGAGTTCGCCGTGACAGTTCAGTCGAAATTCGGCCAACTTCCAGCAAAGTTCTGAACCGGTAGCGGTCGCCGCGGTAGACAAGCCTGCACAGCTGAATGACTCGACCTTGGCCGTCGAATGTCGTCTGCCATGCTTCGAGGACTGGTTCACCCGGCTGGAGGCCAAGCAACTCAGCATGTTGGGGGTCGGCGGTGCGGGCTTCCAAAGCATATTCGGCTCGCGTGACCGTGCAGCCATAACGAGATGCAAGGGTCTGATATAGCGAAGCCGTCGTGAAATCGACATCATTGAGACTCGGCGCGACCGTGGCTGGTATCACGCTGTGGTCGACGACGACAGGCACGTCTTCAAGGTAGCGCAACCGGACAAGCTCGTGGACGCTTGCCCCCGGTGCTATACGGATGGCCTCGGCCTCATCGAGCGATGACGGTCGAGTTTCGCAAAAGAGCACCTTTGCGCGGACGGTAAGTTCACGCATCGCGCCTAATTCGGAGAAACTGACAAGCCCAGTCACGCCTTCTTCGACGGACGCTAGCGCGGGGGCCGGTCGTGCCACCCACCGCAAGCCGTCGCCTGCTTCCACCAGTCCCTCTTGCTCAAGGTCCTTCAGCGCTTGGCGCACAGTCACCCGGCTTACCCCAAACTCCCTGGCCAGTACCCGTTCCGACGGCAAGCGCCCACCCAGGGCTAAGTCGCCGCTAATTATCGAACGCCGTAGCGCATCGTTGACCTGTTGATGCAGCGGCAAGGGCCGCATCGCTTCGGCTTCGAAAGCCGTGGAGGTGGCGGGTCCCGACTGGTTCGTTTTCATGCACTCTCGCTCACAGTTGTGTCACTGCCACCACTATAGACCACCGGAGCAGGAACTTAAGCCGTTGGTATTGACAGGTGGCCTAACTTGGTTTAGAAAGTTACTTGGGTTCCCGGCGACTTGCTGGCCCACCCACCATGAAGGGATTCAAATGCTTCGTTCCATAACCAAACAGACGCTTGCGGCCAGCGTGCTTGCGGTTGGGCTGGCGTTTCTTGCTGGCTGTTCGAGTACATCTGTGCCGAACGGTACATCTGTGGCGACTGGTGGGTCTGCGACTCCGTCGGTTGGCGCGGCGGGTAAGGTCGCGTTGCTACTTCCCGAGTCGAAAACGGCACGTTATGAGGCGCGTGACAAGCCGACTTTCACCAATGCGCTCGCTGCGGCATGCGCGAACTGTGAGTTGCTCTACTACAACGCGGATGGGGACGCCAACAAGCAGCTTTCCCAGGCGCAGTCTGCGTTGACGAATGGTGCGAAGGTACTGGTTATCGACCCGGTCGACTCCACTGCTGCTGCTTCGATTGTGGCGGCGGCCAAGGCCCAGAACGCCAAGGTGATCAGTTACGACCGACTCGTGCTCAACGCCGACCTTGACTATGCGGTCAAGTTCGACAACGTGGCACAGGGCAAAGTGCAGGCGACGGCCCTCGTCGACAAGTTGCGTGCTGACGGGAAGGCTTCGGGCAGCATCGTGATGATCAACGGCTCTTCAACTGATGCCAACTCGGCGCCTTTGAAGCAAGGCGCACACAGTGTGCTCGACTCGAGCGGTTACGAAATCGCTGCTGAGTACGACACGCCGGATTGGAGTCCCGACAAGGCGCAGAACGAAATGCAACAGGCGATCACGAAGCTCGGAGCAGCGAACATAGTGGGTGTCTATGTCGCGAACGATGGTATGGCCAGCGGGGCGATTGCGGCACTAAAGAGCGCCGGAGTGAGTCCACTGCCGCCGGTAACTGGTCTTGACGCAGGCGTGGATTCGATTCAGCGCATCATCGCCGGAGATCAGTATCAGACGACGTATCTCAACGTCGAGCAAGAAGCGACCGCGGCCGCGAAGCTCGCTGCCGCGGTAATCTCTGGTGCGCCTGTCAAGGATCTGGTTGGGCAGTCCATCAACAATGGACTGAAGGATGTTCCAGCACTGCTGCTCGTGCCGACCTCGGTGACGATGAGCAACCTGAAGGCGGTCATTATTGACAGCGGGTACCTGACCGTAAGCTCCATCTGTACCGGGGATTATCTGAAGGCGTGCACTGCAGCAGGCCTTTCGTGACAGTTGCAGTCGCAGCTGTCGACCTCGGCGGCACGCGTTTGCGTGCCGCCGTGGTCGACTCGCACGGAAATATCCTTCGCAGGGCAGAGGCACTTACGGCGCATGACTTGGCCACACCTGAGCAAATACCCTCGCTCATCCGCGAAGTTGTGGCTGGAGACAATATCACTCGAGCGGTCATCGGCTTGCCTGGACGAATCGACCGTGCGCGTAGGCGGCTGGGCTTTGCCCGTAATCTGCCGATCGAGTGGCTCGCCTACCTCAACGAGGAATGGCTCAGTTCAGAGACGGGGCTCGACGTTTCACTCGGTGGCGATGCCGAGCTGGCCGCTGTCGGCGAAGCGTATTTCGGCGCAGGAGTTACCGAAGGCGACACGGCTTACCTGACGTTCTCGACGGGCGTGGGCGCTGCTGCGCTCTCCGGAGGTCGCCTGCTCGCGACCCATCGCACCGGATTCCAGATTGGGTTGATCCCACAGATCCCTATGCCTGGCAAACTCATTGACACCCTCGTGTCCGGGCGCCAGATCGAGGCGTTCTTTCGCACTGGTGGTTACGGTGCCCCAAGCGTGCAGGCGCTGTTACATCTAGTAGACCAAGGAGATGTGGGAGCTGACCAGCTCTGGGAGAGCATCGTCCGACACGCTAGTTGGGTAGCAGTGCTGATGTGTCATGTCGTCTGTCCGGATGTCCTTGTCGTTGGCGGCGGTCTATCGAACGCAGGCTGGCGGCTGCTGAGCCCCATGGACGACGCGCTTCGGCATTTCGGACCCCAAGAACTCGAGCACCCCATTCGACTCACCACATGCGCGCGCGGAGACGATGCTGCTCTCGCCGGTGCCGCAGCTTGGCATGTGGCTACAACCGCTTCCGAAGGAACACTTAATGATGAACGTTGAGAATCGTGGCCTAGGTATTCAGGCCGAGGGCGAGATCCGAAGTATGCCGCGAATCTGGCGAATGCTAACACCGTCCGTGCACGCCGCTGTCAATGGGCTCACCGAGACAGTCACACGAGGACCGGTGGTCCTTCTTGGAGCTGGATCGGGATATTTCGCAGCCACATTCGGGCAGATGCTACTCGAGCGTGCTGGCGTGCGCGCAAGTGCCTACACAGCGAGCGACTTTGTGCAGCGGCCGACCGCGAATAGCCTGGAACTCTTGCAAAGGAATCAGCGATCCGTCGCGATCGCGCTGTCCCGATCGGGCGAAACCAGCGAGACGCTTTCCGCGGGTCGGATGTTCCGACGCCGTGGTGGTCGCACAATCATCGCGTTGACCTGCCGACCAGAGTCAACGTTGGCCCGCGAAGCTGACATCGTCATCGACTTGGGGGAGGCCGATGAGTTGGCGGTTCCACAGACCAGATCTGTTTCAGCCCTGTGGTTGAGTTTGCTCCTACTCGCCGGTGCTTGCGATGGCCAAGACTTACGAACACAGATTATGGATGTCGCGCAAGCAACAGATGCAGCGGCTGATCATCTGTGGTCCACGTTGAGCGATCTAGCTGCTGACGGTGACGGGCAGGTGCTGCTTGGCAGCGGACTGGGTTACGTGCTTGCGCGTGAGGCGGCCCTAAAGATGGTCGAAATGGGTCGGGTTCCCGCCTGGGCGTACCGCACGCTGGAGTATCGGCACGGCCCGCTCGAGGCATTGGCACCAGGTACCACCCTCGTCGGTGCGTTCGGTGACGATCTCACAGAAGCCGAACTCACGGCCGTCGCGGAGGCTGCGAGGGCGACGAACCGCCACTTCGATATACAAGTGGTCATCCCGCAACAAGCCGGGCCCGTGGGCATGCTCGCTCAGCTCTATGCCGCCCACGCTTACTCGCTGTTGCTCTCGAGGCGCCGAGGGTTTGATGCCGACCGACCGGCCAACATTCGCGAGCACGTTGGCGACATATGGCTCAAGGGCGAGCAGTAAGGAGGTGAAATAGATGATGCCGGGAACTCAGCACCGAATTCCTGTATTGGAGTTGCGGGGTGTCACTAAGCGCTACGGTGCCGTGCAGGCGCTGGCAGATGTCGGGCTTGCCATTAACGCATCCGACGTTGTAGCACTGGTAGGTGACAACGGCGCAGGTAAATCGACGCTCGTCAAGATTATTTCAGGTGCCGGAACCGCCGACTCGGGTGTGATCGAGTTCAAGGGGAACTTGGTGCAGTTAAGAGGGCCAGGGGACGCCGCCAAACTCGGTATCGCGACCGTGTATCAAGACTTGGCGCTATGCGACAACCTCGATGTTGTCGCGAACCTGTTCCTCGGGCAAGAGGCAACGGGCTACATAGCGCTCGATGAAGTCGAGATGGAGCGTCGCACACACGAACTGCTTGCCCAAATGTCTGTGCAAATACCGGAGCCGCGCACCGCAGTCGCTTCGCTCTCCGGGGGCCAGCGGCAATCGGTTGCCATTGCGCGCGCTCTACTCGGCGAACCAAGTCTGATCATTCTCGATGAACCGACCGCGGCCTTGGGCGTGGCGCAGACCGCCCAGGTGCTTGACTTAATCGAACGCGTCCGAAGCCGCGGTCATGCCGTCTTATTAATCAGCCACAATCTCGCTGACGTCTTTGCAGTCGCCGATCGAGTGGTGGTGTTGCGGCTCGGGCGCAACGCCGGCGACTTTGAAGTTGACAAAGTGACACAAGAGGAAGTTGTTGCGGCGATAACCGGGGCCTCGGATAACGTCGTCGCCCGCCGAGCAGCACGGAACGGCAGCCAGCGGGAAACCTCGATCGGGGAGTCAATCCAGTGAGTTCGAACATGCCAACCGCCGCAGATCCAGAGTCCGCGCAACCATCAGCGGAGCCCAGAATCGCCGTGTCCTCAATCGGGCTACAACGTCCGTTCGGTGACCTGCGACGCAAAATCAAAGGTGGTGAACTTGGTCCGATACCTGTCGTCGTGGGGCTGATCATTATCGCCGCCGTCTTTCAGAGCGCGAACGGGCAGTTCCTATCGGCTCAAAACCTGTCCAACCTTGCGGTGCAGATCGCCTCCACAGGCGTCATGGCAATCGGCGTCGTGTTGGTCTTGTTGCTCGGCGAGATCGACTTATCCGTCGGTTCGGTTAGCGGACTAACCGCAGCGGCAATGGTCATCTTGAACGTGCAGCTTGGTTGGCCGGCAGCCATTGCTATTGCCGCTGCAGTCGCATTCGGCGCGGTCATCGGCCTGGTGCACGGCCTCATCTTCGCCAAGGCTGGCGTACCGGCTTTTATACTTACTCTTGCAGGGCTAATCGGTTGGCAAGGCTTGCAGTTGTTTATTTTAGGCAACCACGGCACGATCAACATTCCCTATCAGGGTGGAATCGCCAGTCTTGCCAACACGTTTTATCCGCCGGCGGTGGGTTACGCACTTGGCGCAGTCGTTGTCGCGACCCACCTCCTGAGCACGATCAAGCAGCGCCAACGACGACGCGAAGCAGGCTTGCGGACGCAACCGTTGCTTCAGCTACTCGTGCGAGCCGCACTTTTGTTAGTGCTGCTGGTAGGCGTCACCGCGGTATTGGGGAAATGGAGAGGCGTTCCGCTATCCTTGCTGATCTTCGGGGGGCTCGTTGTCATCACGGATCTCGTGCTGCGACGCACGCGCTTTGGCCGACGAATCTTTGCCGTCGGCGGCAACATCGAAGCTGCCCGACGTGCGGGCATCAACGTGGCCCGAGTCCGTATTAGCGTGTTTGTCTTGTGCTCGGCGTTCGCTGCGGTAGGCGGTCTCCTGGCTGCGTCACGGCTATTTGCTGTCAACCAACAATCGGGTAGCGGAGACGTGCTGCTAAACGCGATCGCCGCAGCCGTCATCGGCGGCACGAGCCTCTTCGGCGGCCGCGGGAGCACGTACTCGGCCTTGCTAGGCATGCTCGTCATTGGCGCGGTGTCCAACGGTATGGACTTGCTCAACCAGGTATCATCGGTCAAGTTCATGATTACCGGCGCCGTGCTGCTGGCCGCCGTCGTCATCGATTCGCTGTCGCGCCGCAACAGGAACGCAAGCGGGCGGGCCTAGTGATATCAACCGGCTAGGTTGGTGTAACGGCTGATTGTTGTCGCCTTGCCGATCACGGTGTGGGGCCGGTGACGGACCCAACGGTTTCTTCCGCAAGCCACCGAAGAACACCCGCATCTTGAGGGCCAGGAGCCTGCTCGGCACGGCAAACTGAACTGGCTGTACTACCGAAGCCGCCCACGGTTCGCGATATTCAGAGTCGGGCCCTATACCGGCTCTTCACATTTAAGGGTGTGCTGGGCCGCTTAACCCGATCGCACCCCGGAGGGCGCGGATCCCTCGCGAGGTTGCCTTGCGCGGCCAGCAAGAAAGCGGCTCGCGTGCGGCGTACGAGCGTTACAGTGAGCGGCCTCCGCGCCGTTTCTCTTCCTCGGCGAGATCTGCGGCGGTCTTGATTGCACGTAGCGGGTCGATCACGCCGGAGATTGGGGCTTTGGGGCCTGTGAGTTGATCGACACGTCGCTGGCGTTCCTTCTGCGTAACCGGGTCGGCCGCGCCGTCGGGAACCTTAATGGCCTTGAGTCGTTCCGTGCGCTCACGGGTGCGTTGTGCGGCGGCCTGAGACTCGCTGGATGGCGCCCGGGCGGGCTCGGCGGCCAAGGGGGCGCTCCACGCCTTCCTGATGGCGTCGACATCACGCCCACGGGGCACGTCAAGGTCATCGACAGGGCCGGCGAGTTTGGTCTTGATGCGCTCTTCCACGGCCGCGAGATACGTGTTCAGCTCAGGATCCGCTGTGCGCCGTCCGGGGCCTACCTCACCAAGACGCTCGAGCACGAGGCGCCCAGGCGAGGGATCGGCGGCCAGTTCATGCAATGGCACACGCCGGCGCAAGGTCGCGGCGACGTCACCAGAGGCGCGCTGGTGGGCGTCCACGTGGCGTGCCACACGCGACCACATTTCGGTGTCGTCCTTGACGTAAATGGAGTGTTCACCAAAAGCATCCTGCAGAACATTACGGACCCGCTGATGGTCGACCGGCGGCGCGAACTCCTTCTGCGCGTACTCGTACTCGACGAGCCATTCGCGTAGCGAGTCGGCGCGCTTGTACGCCTCCTCGAGCGTGGCCGATGCGGTGATTTCCGCACCGTCGCGGCCGATGACGGTGGCCATGACTTCACGGGCGGACACCGGTGTGCCCGCGGGGTGCTCCGGGTCGATATCGACCGTTCGCTCCGTGACCGCGTAGATGTGGTTTTCGTGGCGACCACGGGAGGCGGCGACGTAGGCGTCTTGTCGCGCTAGGGAGTCGTCCCAGAGGGAGCGGGAGACGTCGACGGTGCGGCCTTGCACCCGCATGATCGTTGACGAGTACGCCAGGTCAACGTGTCGCGACACGTACTCCGCTGGCAGGGTGATGTTCGCCCCCGAACTGTCCCGGATCACGTCAAGAGAGCCGTCCTGGCGGGCGCCTGTCACACGCCAGGTGGCGCCGTTGGTCACGACGTGACCCTCAGAGTCGACGAGCTTGCGGTTGACTTCGCGGGTCACAATGTCGTCACCGATGCCCACATAGTTGACGGTCTCGCCGTCGCCACTGGCATCCAGGCGGATCCCCGTCATGACGACGCGACCCTGGTCGACCAGGTCCGCTTGTGCCCGGCCGGCCAACATGCGCACGTCGTCGTTGGACCGGGCGATCATCACCGAGTTCAATCCTGCCGCATTGTCCTTACGCCAGTCCTGATACAACTCGTCCAACATCTCGGGGTGAGTGCCAGCGTGGAGGCGGTTGTGCTCGATGTAGTGCAGTGCAGCGTCGGGGTTGCCCGCACGGATCGCAAGGGTCGCATCCCGCTCGAGAGAACTCTCGAAACGCATCACCTCGTGCAACTGCGCGGCACCCAACTTCTCGTGGAAGTAGCGAAGGAACCCACCGGCACCCGGCGAACCAAGCTGCTCGGGATCCCCAATGCCGCGCACGCTCGCACCGTGGCGGTCCGCGATCGCCAACACCTCAGCCAAGTGAGGCGTCGACGCCATACCGACCTCATCGATGAGGATGAAGGTGTCGGGTCCGATCGCCAGGTCACCCACATTGCCCTTGTGTTGGTGATGCGCGATAAACATTTGGATCGACTCGGCCTTGGCGTCAATCTCGTCGCCAAGCACGCTGGCGGCCGCCAAAGTGGGCGACAGTGCCACGACCCGGGCGCCGCCCATCTTCGCGCCTTCGACGAACGCTTTCATCGTCGTGGTCTTGCCCGTACCGGCAGGGCCCACCGCGGCGTCGAACGTGAGACCCGAGCCCAAAAAGCGCCGCGCAGCCGCTTCCTGGGATGGCATCAAAGGATGCTTACTGAGGTTGCCCACGAGCGACGCGTTTTCGGGGTCAATGACCGGCCCACTGTAGCGAGTGCCGGCGGCCAACAAACCCTGCTCCTTCGAGTACAGGCTTTGTGACGTGACCCATTCCTCGTGGTGCGACCGCATCACGACTTCGCCGTTTTGACGCCGTAGCGCGGCGGGCCGTTCGATGAGTTCCGGTGCATTGAGGTGAACGCAGTCGTGGCCGTACGCAGTCGCGGCGACCAAGCCTGCCTCGCCTGCACGATCACGCAGCCTATCGATCGTCACATGCTCGAGATCCTTGAACAGTTCACGCCGCGCCTTCGCCGCCACCTCTGTTGGTGCGAAGAACTGTTGCACCTGGCGCAACGATTCGCCGTGCACGTGGGCGTACGTCCACCTGGTGCGCTTGTCCTCGAGGCGGGCCACCGTGACCCTCGCGAGGTGGCTACGAACCTCATCGCTCAACACCACGTCAGGGCGTCCCACACGTGGCAGCAGGCTCACGTCCAACTGCATCTCACCCTCGCCACCGAAGTACGCGGCCGCACGTCGACGCCACTGGGTGCGCTCCTGCGTGAGCGTCTTCGAACCATCCTTCTCAGGACGGGTAATCAGCGTCGCCTCCTGCGCCAAACGACGCTGTGTTGCGGCCGTGGGCGCGTGGCCATGCTTGCGTTTGTACTCCTCGACCAGGCTGCCCAACTCCCGGTCGATCGCTTCGCGCCGTGACGAGAACTCTTCTGCCAGACCCTGGTCAATGCCCTGAACCTCCCACACCGGCTGGGCGTTACGGCGCGTGTAGCGCGCATACGTGGCAAGCCCAAGTTCCCGATTCAGGCCAGCCATGACCGAGTTGTTGTACGTCTCAGATGCGGCCACGATGTACTGGTACAACACCCGCCCGTCCAACGCCAACCACTTACCGTCATGGGTCACTCCACGGTTGGCGATCACCGCGTGAGTGTGCAAGTTCGGATCCCCAGTACGCGACGTCGCATGGTCAAACGCCGCGACCGTCAAACCCTTGAGGTCGACCTGCGCCACTGAGTGCGCGCCTTGCCGGCCGACCGCAACATGCTTCTCAAGAAACCCGATCGCCTCATTGACGGCCTCCTGGTGAACCCGCTCCACGCTCGCCTGCGTGTGCTCATCCCCGAGCGCCCACACCACACTCACCGACTTCGCCGGCGTGAACGTCACGTCATACCCAGACACCGGCTGCCGGTTCTTAGATCCCCTCTCAGCAAGGAACAACCTCACCGCCGAATCGGACACTTCGGGCTCGCCATCGCGCATCACCATGTACTGACGTGTGGCCTCAAACTTCACCTCAAACTGCTCTTCACCACGGCGCGGCACACGCCGATTCGTAGCCTCAAAGGCGCCAAAAGCGCGGTCAATGAATCGGTCGTAATCATCCGGCTCATTCTTAAACACCTGGACCGCCCGACCCAGTTGGGTCGCCCTCATCGCCTCCTCAGGCGACGCACCACCAGCAATCAGCTCAGCCTCAATCCGATCCGCATCGGGGTGGCGACACTCACCGTACAAAGCGGCCATTGCGGACTCTTCCACAACACCCTCAAGGCCCAACTCGGCCGCCCCCGAACCAAGCCAACGCCCAGGAGGGTTACCCGACTCCGCATAGTAGTTGACGAGCCCCTGACCCTTCTCACGCACCACATCAGCAGACGCCGTTTGCTGAGTCAGGTACCTATACCCATCCCCCGCATGCAGCACGTTCACAGAGGCCGTCATGCCCAAACACTACACCCGCTCAAACTGAGCAAGAGGTGTGTAGTACGAAATAGGGGTCAGTAGTGAAGGTCAGGTGTCATGGCTGGGTGACAAGGAGGGAAGCAAATCGGAATGACAGACGCGCAAGGGAGAGACGAAAACGAAAGGTGAGAGGGATAGAGTGTGGGGAAGAAGAGAGGGGAAGGCGATGGCTAGAACGAACGATGAGACCGAAGCGAGGCGCATCGCGCGCGCAAGGCGAGCGAAGATGCAAGCCGCGAGGGTGCAGCGGGACGAACGGATCGATGACGGCGTGGCCAAGGCCGTCCTCAGCGCCAAAGAGGTCGAGCGAGCCAAGATCGAACTGAGTCAGGCCGAGACCGTGTTCGCGGCCGCGATCGCGGAACATGAGCAACGCCTAGGCCGGATTGTCGCCGCATTCAAGGGCGAGAAGCTCGACGCCAACTCCATCGCGGAACTACTCGAACTGACCCCCAGAGAGGTGCGTCGACTGGGGAAGTTGGCTGACAAACCAACGCACCACCCAGACGACGCAGCCGCTCCCAAACCGCCGCCCACAGAAGAGCAAAACGGCCACGGCGACGCTTAGGATCGCTCCCACACAACGCAAAGGGCCGGTCTCCCTCGGGAGATCGGCCCTTCGTTGTCCAGGACGCTACGAGAGTGAGCCTGCACGACGAAGTTCTGCAACAGCACGAGAAACGGAACGCTCGGAAATGCGTAGGGCCTTGGCGATCTCGGCGTGAGTCTTCTTGAGGGTCTTGAGGTGAAGTACGGACTCGAGGAGATCGGGTGTGACGACGAACGGGCGGCCGCCCACGCGGCCCTGTGCTCGAGCGGACTCGAGGCCGGCACGCGTGCGTCGTGAGATGGTTTCGCGCTCCATCTGGGCGAACATCGCGAAGAGGTGAGTCACCATGCGACCCTCAGGCGTCGACGTGTCGAACGGCTGCGTGAGAGAGCGGAACGCAAGGCCCTCCTTGTCGAAGCGCTCCATCAGGGTCGCGAACTCGATCAGCGATCGCGAGAGCCGATCAATGGCCACGACCACCAAGACGTCACCAACACGGTTCTGCATGTAGTCCAGCGCCGCGGCCAACTGAGGCCGATGCGTGGACGTCGACGACACGTGCTCGGCGAAGACGCGGTCGACGCCGGCGGCCGCGAGAGCGTCAAGCTGCGGCTGTAGCTCTTGGTCGCTGGTCGAGACACGGGCGTAACCGATCAATGCCATGAGCGAGCCTTCCTTCAAGTCGCACTAGTTGTGGCGTGGTTGTGGCGACACTCAATTATGGCGAGTAGTTGTGGCGAGTGCACGCCAACGGGCCGAAGAGAGCCGAGGAAGTGTCGCCACAGACGACCGTTTGTGGCGTGAGGCCGGAATGTCAGATCGACAGATGTGTGGCTTTCAATGGTGAATGGCGGGATTCTGTTGCCGTGTGGTGGCGGTATCAGGTGACGTCATCGGTGATGGCCTCGAGTTGGTTGATGTGGAGCACGCGAGCGTGTGAACTTCAACGGTAAGTGGCGGTGGATCTTCAGGTGGTGTTTGGTCCGCTGAGCACTCTGCGTTTGCTGCGATCTACCCGAACTGAGTGACATGCTCGAAACAAAGACCCCCCGATCTCCTGTCTCATGACAGGGGGCGGGGGCTCTTCTTTTGCTCGAGACGGTAACGACGCCGAAGGCGCGAAATGACATGCGGGTCGCTGCATTGCGGCGACCGAGGATTTCCGTGAAGGAGCAGGGCGTCCCACTCCGTGACGATCACCACCGAGACAGAAGAGCACCCACCATGGACGAATGCCTCTGCGACGAGCGCACTTGCATCATCTGCGCCAGCGACGGCTGCACCTCTTGCGGGTGGAGCGGCCAACGAGCGTGCCCCCTCCACGACACAGGGTCGTGGTGAATGGCGCCCTCCCCTCGCCGCAACAACCCCGTCGCAGTTGCTCTCACGAGCGCCGCGGCGGGGTTGTCGCGCCTACCTACAGCGCGCTTCACACGGCGCGCGCCGACTCGACGAGAAACTCCATTGCGCGCGTAGCGCGTCGAACGCGATCAGCGCTGATCGTGGTCGTTCCGTAACCAGCGACCGTCTTGAGTTTGAGCAAGGCGTCCAGATGGTTCGCCGCCGTCTTGTCGACGCTGGCCAGAAGGCCGACGGCCTCCACGTGGCTCTCGCCCCGCGCATACTCGCCGAGCGCCGCAGCGCAGCGAACGTCGGCAGCTGCGATGCCCGCGTGGACGCACAGCGTCACATATGCGTTCGTCACGTCCTCGGCGTCGTCAGCGAGCTCCCGCACCATCTCCGCGGCCTCGTAGAACTGCAAGGCGACCGCCATTCGGCCGGCCTTCGCAGCGGCGTTGGCGCGCACTGTTCGGGGCGTCATCGTCGAGCACTCCTCACCGTACGACGCAGCCAATCCGTCGGCCCTGACACCACGAGCGCGTCAGCGAGCAGCGACTCGATGATCGGGTCTCTCTTGGCAGCGCCTTGTCGCACCTCTTCTTCTGTGAGGCTGAGTATGCGCAGGTCGTTCCCTGTCCAGGCGGACACGTCGACTGCGAATGCGCTGGTCCACATCTCCCACAGTTCAGCATCGACCCCGGGATCGACCATGAACAGGTCGATGTCGGAATCCACGCGCATCTCACCACGGGCGGCCGAACCAAACAATGCAGCCCACCGCGGCGGTGTCGGCCAGACCTTGAGGCTCTCTTGCATGCGTTCGATCAGCGTGTCGCGCAGACGCGCGATCGCGACCACCTGCGGTGCTGCAAGATGGCGTCGATTCAACCTGTGGCCGACGACGTCACCCACGTTCTCTGAGTTCACGATGCCCTGCGCGCTCAGTCGATGCAGCGCCTTCCTGATCCCCTCATCCGAGCGATGCGGAAGCAGTGACCGTATCTGGCCAACGGTAAGGCTCGACTCGACTCGAGCGAGCACTGGAAGGATCTCCCCTTCTAGTGTCGGAGTCACCACCGCGAACGGACTTTGTAGTTGCATCTGCCACCTCCGCTCCCAACTATAGTTGGCGGCCGCCTACTATTGTGGGATCTGGCGCGAGAGGTGTGCAGATGCCTGTGCACGGGCCGGCGACCTGCGGTGATGCTCGACGCCGAAGATCACGATCGAAGATCTGGGTGATCCCCCCGCTACTAGTAAGACAGCAGGTCAGAGGCCCTTTCTCTCTTCGGAGAGAGGGGGCCTCTTTCGTGCATGTGGGCAGACGCAGGTGGCGGACGGGGCCGGATCATCAGCTCTTCGCGGTTCGGGGTGATGGTGCCGGTCGGCATCGTTGCTGGAGCGTGTGCACCGGCCGACGCGCTCGGACCGCACCACGCGCAACCGGGCGAAGTCCGCATCGCGCGGCCGCGCGAGGAGTGGGAGTTGGCCTCGGTCCGGCCGGACCGCACATGGACACCGGCGGCCAACCGCGAGATCGAGGGTGCACGAACGTGGTACTCGGACGTGCGCGATCTTGGTGCTGTCGCACTGTGACGAATCCCGCGGCCTACCGTCCTCGCCTCGCCGATGCGCACCTGGGCGAACTGCTAGCCGAGTTCCCCGCGGTGATGATCAATGGCGCGCGGGCCACCGGCAAGACGGCCACGGCTCGCCAGCACGTGGCTGAGGTGCTCTCACTCGACGTTCCGGGTGTCGCGGCCTCGATGCGGGCGGACGCAGGTATGCACCGCACAGCGGCCCAGACCGTCGCGTTCGTCGAGCAGCTCGCACTGACAAGGCCCCAGCCGGCGCACCGCCCGGTCACGGAGCGCGGGATCGATCTTCTTCGGCATGACAGACATGCTTCCAACTCAAAAGGATGCGGCATCAAACCTAGGACGCTTCACACCTCTACCGAACCCTCAACACCCTGCACGACACCACAAAGACGACTTGACAAACATAGAAGCGTCAACTGTGAAGAACCTCAAAACCCTGCACTTTCGGCCGATGATAAATTCAATTGACTCGATTTGACCTAGGCGCGGTTGGAGGTTCTGAATGGCTGGTCGCCGTGTTGGGCGCACCCTTCCCGTGGCGCCGCGTGCGATTGGGCGCGGGTCGTGTTGGCCAAACCCGACTCCGTCGCCGTTGTGCTCCCCGTGGCGGCAGTACTGGCCATCGTCCTGGTGCTCCCCACGCGTCACTGGTCGGCCCCTGCGCTCGCCGGCCTGGTGGGCGCGGCAATCGCGGGTGCCTTCATTGCCGTGATGTGGTTCGTGGTGGCGCGGCGGCAAACGCTCCCTCCGTGGAGCCTGCACGTTCGCATCGGGATGGGCAACGTGTTGGTGACTGTGGTCGTGGCAATCGCGGCGACCGCGCACGTGAACATGGCCAACCTCTACCTGTTGACCTCGACCTTCGCCATCCTGATGTTTCCCGTCCGCGCCGTCGTCGCCCACGTGGCGATCGGTGGCGCCTGCTATGCGGCGGTGCTCGTCTTCGGGCCGGCGACAGTCGAGCCACCGGTGGTTGCGTGGCTGGCGGTCTTCGGCACCGTTGCCGTGGTCGGCGCGGTCGTCATGGGGCTCGTGAGCGTGCTGCGGCTGGCCGCCACCGTGGACCCGCTCACCGGGCTGGCCAACCGGCGCGCCTGGGACGATCGTCTCGACGAGGAAATGGAACGGTCCCGACGGACCGGCACGCCAGTCACCGTCGTACTGGTCGACCTCGACGGGTTCAAGGCCGTCAACGATCGCGACGGGCATGCCGCCGGAGACCACCTACTCCAGACCATCGCCCATGCGTGGCAGAAGCAGGTTCGTGACGGGGGAGACTTCCTCGCCCGAATCGGCGGTGACGAGTTTGCCGTACTCGCTCCCGGCACGGACGAGGTGGGGATACGTCGCCTGATGAAACGCTTCGAGGAGGTCACCCCGGCCGGGGTTTCCTTCTCCTCCGGCGAGGCCACCTGGGACCGGACCGAACGAGCCCCCCACCTGCTCCGGCGAGCCGACCTGGCCATGTACGAGACGAAGAGGCTCAAGCGCCCACGCGATGGTCGGGGCCTCACCGCCTGACGCTCCACGGGCCACAAGCCACCGACCGATGAGCCACGCGCTGCGGTGAGGCACACGACGACCGGTGGTGCGGTCGGGGTTGCGGTAGGCGGTGATCATGCGTTGGTAGACGGCCCAGGTCGCTTCGATCTCGACGTGCTCGTCGGTGTCGAACAGGCGCTCGATCCTGATCCATCGGCGGTCTGTGAGCAGCCCAGCCCCGGTATGGAGCATCTGGGCGGCAGAGAACCTCGGGCGCTTCACTTCGGACGCTCAGACCGAATGGTTAGTGCGCCACGCCGTTTCCGCACACTACGGCGACTTCGCCAAGGTCATCGTGACGACCTCTAGCTAGCGGCAGACGGTACTGCCCCGAGTTGAATCCCCTCAACGTAGTCGGAGCGCCAGTCGTCGAAGGCATCGACGGAAATGGGTCGGGAGAAGTAATACCCCTGAGCGTTGTCACACCCGTAGGCGGCAAGTTGCTCCAAGGCGGCGGCGTTCTCCACGCCCTCGGCGACGATGGTTAGCCCGAGGCTGTGTCCCAGGTCGACCACACTGTGCACGATCAACGCGTCGCTGGCATCCTAGTTCATGTTCATCACGAAGGACTTGTCGATCTTGAACTCGGTGACCGGCAGACTCTTGAACTGGCCGAGGCTCGTATAGCCGGCGCCGAAGTCGTCGATGGAAATATCTATCCCGAGATCGGCCAACCGACGAAGCACCCGCGCCGCGCCGGCGGGGTCGAACATGATGGCGGACTCGGTGACCTCGAGTTTGAGGAGCGAGGCCGGCAATTGGTGGGCCTCCAGAAGCGCCGCAACCTGGCGGGGCAAGTCCTCGTCGGCGAGGTTGCGAACGGACAGGTTGACCGCCACCTGCAGCGGCCGCCCCGCATCGGACCACACCTTGGCCTGGATGACCGCCGCGTTGAGCACAAAGCCGGTGAGCGGTCCGATCAATCCCGTGCGCTCAGCGAGCGGCACGAAGTCGTCGGGGAAAACAAGGCCGCGAGTGGGGTGCTGCCAGCGGACAAGCGCCTCGGCGCCGGTCACCTCACCGGTACCAATGCTGACCTGAGGCTGGAAGTGCAACAGGAACTCGTCTTTCTCGATGGCGCGCCGCAACTCACCGAGGAGCGCGAGTTTGCCAGGGGAGTATCCATCGGCGTCGGGATCGTAGACGAATATGCCCAGGTTCTGGCCCTTGGCCACATACATCGCGATGTCGACACGCTGCAGCAACGTACCGGTATCGTCGCCGTGCTCCCCGGACAGGACGATGCCGATGCTGGCCTCCACGTCCAGACCCACTCCCTCCACCTCGAACGGCACCTCCAGGGCATGCCGGAGGACCTCAGCGACATCGACGGCGGCGGCACGGTCGCCGACATCGGGAAGAAGGACCGCAAACTCGTCCCCCCCAAGCCGAGCGATCGTGTCACCATCCCGCACGTGCGCCCGCAAACATGGGCCGATCTGTGCAAGCAGCTCGTCTCCGTAGCGGTGCCCAAACGTGTCGTTGACCTCCCTGAAGCGGTCCAGATCAATCAACAACAGCCCCGTCGTCGAACCGGCCTGCAAACCATCTTCGAGAGCCCGGTCCAAGAGACGGGCCAACAGCGCCCGGTTCGGCAGACCGGTGAGCGCATCGTGCAGCGACTCAAAAAGGACGCGACCCCGCTCGGAGTCCAGCAGCCTCTGCTCCCTCCGGACGACCCCTACAAACAGGGCGACCAGCACGAATCCAAGCAAGAAGACACCCGGGGCGAGCTTACGATGCAGCCCCTCCAACCGCTGCAAGTCGTCGATACTCGCGAGGGCCCTCGCCTCCTCGACTGCGGCTTCGCCTGCAACCAGCTGCTGGATCGCATCGAAAGAGGGGTAGACCTCTGCGGCATCGATCCGCCTCACCTGTGCGGTGTCCCCCCGGTCGGCCGCAGCGAACATCCGACCGACGGACGCCAGGTATGCCTGATGCAGATCTAGGACCTGTTCGACCACGGCCGCTTCCTCCTGGCCGCCGTCGGCGCGGGCCTTGCTTAAGGCGGCCTCGACATCCACCGTGGCCGCAGAGTACTGAACGCGCACGTCGGGGCTTGGCTCCAGGCTGTACTTACGTTGCAGGGAGTTCTCCACCGCCACCGCCGACACTACCCGTGCGAAGTCATGCGAGATCATGCTTGACTCTGCGGCCGTGCCTGCGGCCTCCGCAGTCGTTTGGGGGGACCACACAACAACGACACTCACCACGAGCAATACCAACACGGCGCCTTCGACGGCCCACTGACTCCGCCGAGCGTGGAGCCACCCGCTGGACCCCTTCTTCGAGGGCCTGGTCGTGTGTGCGACATCGCCCACGCCGTCAACTGAGGCTAAGAGGCGACTCACGCCGGACCATCCACCATTCATGAGTCCTCCATCGTCCTCGAGGCGCTATAGGTAAAGGATAAGGAGGAAACCGACTCCGTGGGGTCGCTCTCACCGCCGCCAGTGCACCCCCCAGACTCGGGCAAGGCAACGCAGGCCACGACATTGCGATCGCTTTCATTGGCCGACTCGCAGTCCATGTGGACCATACGGGTCGGCGTCTCGGCAAACATCTACTGCTCGAAGCGTTACGCCGCAGCGTGGCACTGGCCACGAGCGGGCTCGGACTGCGCGGCGTGCTGGTCAACTGCGAGGACGCAAAAGCGCGGGCGTTCTACCTCCACGTCATCCCGGCGTTCGTGCCCCTACCGTCGCACGACCTGACCCTCGTGGTTTCCATGAAATCGCTCCGTGCGTCCCTACCCGCACTCGAAGAATAAAATCGTTGGACAGTCGGCGGGTTGGACACCACCGGCGGCCCACGACCGTGAGTGGACGAACCACGAGAACACGCGAAAAGGCCCGCCACCACCGGGTAGGTGGGGCGGGCCTGCCGCGCTGGGTCAGGCTGCGCGCGCGGTGAAGGGCAAGTAGCCTCGCGCTTCGCGTGACTCGTTGACGATGTCTCGAGCGAGCTGAAGCGCTTCGCGGTACATCGCGGGCCCTTTGAGGCGCAGGGCACCGGAGCAGCGGCACACTCCGACTTCGTGCGCGTTGCGCGCGCACTCACGCTGGATCCGGTTCTCTGTGCGGATCCCCTTGAGGATCTGGTGCGAGATCCTGAGCATGTACTCGCGATCGCGCTTGTCGGTGTAGCAGGTGTCGCAGTCCCAAGGGACTCCTGCGATGCAGTTGCAGGTGCTGATGAAGCCGGACTCGGTGCGTGTTGCGGTGCTCATTGTGTTGCCTCTCTGTCGCTCGGACCGTCCGGCGACAGGGGCACACGGCAGCCTGTGGTGTTCAGGGAGGTCAAGGTGGAGACGCGGCACGGCGGCCGAAGGCCGACTTGCCCGGCGCGTAGAAGTTGGCACAACTTCGTGGATCGCGCCGCTCGGCGGTCTACCTTGACGGAGCGGCCACCGCGCAGCGGGGGCGAACCCGCGGGCTACTGTGAGTGCCCCGTCGGACGGTCAAAACCCAACCACACCGCGACAGCTCGAGCGCCACACGCTCGACCCGGCTCGTCACTCACAAGCATCGTCGTGACTGTTCAACCGCGGGTCGGACCAGGTGCATATGGTCAACGTGCCGAGGGCTCCTGTGAAGAACGATGGACGGCCGTCCGCGTCAAGAAGCCACACGCCGGCGTCCTGGTGGACGTTGGCGCCGTTCCACGCGGCCCGCTCGCGGTTGTGCGGGTCGCGTCGTGTCGACCCCGCCGTGAGGTGGGGTCGACACGAGGGCTTCGAGGATTGGGGCTATCTGCGCATAGTGGGCCATGTCGTACTCGGTGGCGATGACCCGGCCAAGGTGGGGACGACGGCGGCGCCGAGGGCGAGGAGCGCGGGGCCGCTCATGGGGTCCTCCTTGGTTCGCCCATGCCGGCGTCCTCGAGGAGTTCGCGGTAGCCGTTCTCGTCGAGCGTCCATGGGGCGTCGTCGTAGCCGCTGAGGGCGTGAATCGCCGCCTTCTCGAGTATGCGGAGGTATTGCGCGCCCAAGGTGTCGTCCCAGCCTGCGAACTCGAACGCCTGGTAGCGGAATCCGGCGATCAGACTGAGGATCACCACGGGGGTGAGGACTTCGACGTTGAGGCCCTTCACCTCGTAGGGCTCGGGGGCGATGTCTTCGCGGTAGAGGGTGTTCACTGACCGGTTGTTGAGGTCGACGAGTTCGGCGCCGATTTCTTGGCCGCCCATGGAGTCGAGTTTGTGCGTGATGCCTCGGTAGTCGAACGTCAGCACGCCGGAGTTGCTGTAGGCGTGGGCGTAGTCGTTGCTCATGCCTGCACAGACGAGGGCGTCGATGTGGTGCTTGTCGACTCGGAACGCGCTCATGGTCTCTCCTTCTGGCGGACTCGGGTTGGTGGTGGCCCCACCATTGTTTTTTCCTGTCCGGCCGAGCTGAGGCTCGGTTGGCGCGAAAGCCTGGGGTGACAACCCG